>CAYQLX010000001.1:0-31719 GCA_964418305.1 uncultured Coriobacteriaceae bacterium
TTATTCCGCCCCACCATGCAGGATTCATCACCGTCTCGTAACCGCAACGTGGGGTCGAACAAGTTCGACCCCTACGTACGTCCGGTCACAGCACATTGCGAGCCACTGATGCTTGTAGGTCCACATACGTAGGGCCGGCACCCTGTGCCGCCCAACAGCCCCACGATGCAAGACAAGTTGCGCCGCCGTTAGCCAAGCAAATCGTTTGCAGCGGCAACAAGCGCCTCTGCTTGCTCACTTGCCTGCGCTTGAGTTTTGCCATAGGCAAAGACGTAGGCTTTGATCTTGGGCTCGGTGCCACTGGGGCGCACAATCATCTTGGCGTTGCCCTCGAGCTTAAACTCGATGACATCAGCTGCTGGCAAGCTTTGCGGCTCTTTTTGCGCGCTTGGCCCAACGATGGGCATGGGTGCGCCGCAGGCGTAGTCGATTACTTCCTCAACCTTGAGCCCGGCAATGTTTGTAGGCGGGTTGGAACGCAGTCCGCTCGTGAGCTGGCCCATACGGCTTGCGCCCTTAGCGCCCGGGTAGCTAAGCGACACAGTGACGTTTTTGTAGTAGCCGTAAGCCTCGTAGAGGTCTTGCATGGCGTCAACGAGGTCGCGCCCGCATGACCTGTGGTACTGCGCCATCTGGCAGATAAGCATGCTGGCGACGACGGCATCTTTGTCACGCACATGCGTTCCCACGAGATAGCCGTAGCTTTCCTCGAAGCCAATCATAAAGCGCTCGGGGTGACCTGCTTGCTCGAGCAAGGCAATCTGACCGCCGATGTGCTTGAAGCCTGTGAGCGTGCGCCTGAGCTCGAAGCCGTAATCCTTCGCCAACGCGTCGACCATTGCAGTCGAGACGATCGTAGTCACAGCAACCATCTGGCTTAGGTCCTGACCGCGCTCTTTGCGCGTGCGCGCGACGTAGTCGCAAAGCAAGGCCCCCACCTCGTTGCCGGTAAGCAACACGTGGCTACCCTTATGAGCAACGGCAATGCCAACACGATCTGCATCAGGGTCTGTAGCAAGCAAAAGATCTGGGTTAACGCTATCGCACAAGTCAAGACCGCACTGAAGCGCCTCGCGAATCTCGGGGTTGGGATACGGGCACGTGGGGAAGTTCCCGTCCAAGGCGGCCTGCTGCGGCACGACGACAACGTCGCGGATATTGTTGCGCGCGAGTATGCGCGTCACACATTCCAAACCCGTGCCATTAAGCGGCGTGTAGACAATCTTGACGGGTGAGCTAGCTGCATCAGACGCAGGAAGAGACTGTTCTTGCACGGCATCCAAAAAGGCATCGTAAACAGACTCGGGCACCCATTTGACCAAACCAGCGGCGACGCCCTCTTCCAAGGAGACCTGCTTTATGCCGGTAAAGAAATCGGTCTTGTTGATGGAGTCCTGTATTGCATCTGCGGCATGGGATGCTATCTGGCAGCCGTCGCTGCCATAGACCTTGTAGCCGTTGTAGTTAGCCGGATTGTGGCTTGCCGTGACGTTAATGCCGGCGTCACAGCCCAAGTGACGCACGGCAAAGCTGCAGGCAGGTGTGGGCACTGGGCGCGTGTAGACATAAGCACAAACACCATTGGCGGCGAGCACACCGGCCACAGTAGCCACAAAGACCTCGCCTAGGTTACGGCTGTCACGCGAGATAGCCACGCTTGGTTTTTGGCAATGCGCGTTGAGATAGTCTGCCAAGCCCTGCGTGGCCTTGCCCACCGTGTAGACGTTCATCCTGTTAGGACCGGCACCTATGACGCCGCGCAGTCCAGCCGTGCCAAAGGCAAGCTCGCACCTAAACGCATCGCAAAGCTCATCGTCGTTTGCTTTGAGCGCTGCAAGCTCGTCATTAAGCTCAGGTGCATTAACACACCAGCGTTCATATTCTTCCAAGTAACCCACGTCAGTCTCCAGTCATCGTTTGGGCAGGCAGTTAACAGTAAAGATTTAGCACGCGCATCAGTTATCCGCGCCGTCTTGCTGAGCCAGCAATGCACGTAAATCGTCTATGGACAGCTCATAGCGCTTAGAGCAGAAATGGCAACAAACCTCCACGGGCTTTTGTTCCTCAATCATCGAGGCTATCTCTTGAGCACCAAGGGAGGCCACCGTAGCCGACACTTTCTCAAAGCTGCAGTCGCACTTGAAGCAAGCCTCAACAACGTCGTTTGTGTGGTAGTCAAAACCCACAAGCGCCGTCTCCAAGATGTATTGCGGCGTCATCTGCGACTCAAGCATGCTGGTGACCGAGTCCAAACGTTCTAGATTGGCCTCGAGCTTATCGACAAGCGAAGGATCATAACCAGGCATGAGCTGGATGAAGAAGCCGCCGGCACACTTGACCGAGGTATCAGTATCTACGAGCACGCCCACGCCCACGGCGGTAGGAATCTGCTCACTTTGCGCGTAGTAGCTGGAGATATCATCGCCAATCTCTCCGGATGCAAGAGCAACGCGGCTCACGTATGGATCGAGGAAGGGGATGTCACGCACGACGGTGAGCGTACCTGCGCCCACAGCGCGACCCACGTCGAGCTTGCCCGCACTGTTCAAATCTATCCAGACATTGGGATGGTTGGCGTAGCCTTTGACATGGCCGGCATTGTCTGCCGTCACGGTAAGGCCGCCTATGGGCCCCTCAGAATCAATCTTGAGCGTAAGGAGCTCGTCATCACCTTTGAAGGTCACACCTATCATGAGGCCCGCCATCATCAACCTACCAAGCGCTGCAGTAACAACTGGGCTTGTGTTGTGATTGTTACGCGCCGTCTGAACGGTTTCTTTTGCGGTGATGGCGATGGCGCGGATCATGCCGTTGGCAGCCGTACCCCTCACGATGTGGTCCTTGCCAGCTAGGGAATCTGGGAATGCAACGATGTTACTGGGCAAAACGGGCGCTCCTTGCGTCGTGTAGTTGTTTGCTAAAAGTGTAGCGCACCCATGCGACGCAATTTTGATGCTATAGCTTGCAGCTTGGCAAAATCTGCGCATAACGGCGCTAAGGTCCGCAATCTGCCTCAAGACACAAAAAAGAGCTGCGCCAGTTAGAGGAAGGAAAACCGACACAGCTCTTTTGAGACTGGGTAAGGCGCAAGTAAGGAGTACGCCTTAGGCCCCAGGTTTTTGCCTTTGCCAGGGGAATACGGTTTGGGGAAACCGTTGGCAAAAGCTACATGGCGCGCTTTACGAGGCATTTGCGAGGGCTTGGTTTATCCCAACAAAGCAGCCGAAGAGTTCAGACAACCGCCTCGAAGGGACCAAGTGCTCCCAAGCTTCGTGCATCGCTTGGTCGAACCATGCGACCAACTGCAACCCTGCAAGTTGAAGCAGTTGATCCAGACGACCTGTCTGCTAGTTGACAGACCGTCATTCATAAAAGTTTGGACGTGATGTCCATGGCAAGAAGTATGCATGCGCAAGCTAAAAATTCCATCACCCCGAAAGGGTTAAATTGCGGGTAAAAGCAAAATAACACCGCTTTATTACCCCGTTGGGGGTTTAGTTCTAATCGTATGATTTCCCCCGCTAGAGCGTGTTCACAACCATATCTATGAGTTCTTGATGCGAATGGACTTCCATCTTTTGGTAGATATGCTTCACATGAACTTTGACGGTGTTTTTAGATATCACCAACGCCTCTTGGATATAGTCGCGATTGCGTCCACGCGCCAAGAGAATAAAGACGTCCTTTTCGCGCTCAGTGAGCCCGTACTTATTCGCCAGACGCAAGCAGCGCTCGTCGAACCCGCGTCGCAGGTTTTCATGTTCAGCTACGGCATCTTGTTTTGAAGCGGGAGCACCGACATTGTTGACCTCTTGGGCAGGTTGCTTTTCCAAAAGCTCGTCAAGAGAGCTGAAGTCGTTGTTGTTTCCATTTGTCAGAGCAGACTTCTTATCCTTCTTCCTCTGCTTTAACTTCGACTTTGTCTTTGAGAGGGGCGCATGCTGCAAGGTATCAGGTGTTTGCAAGCCGGATGCCTGAGTGAGCAAGCTTGAGCCTTCAAGCTGGGGGTCAGGCTGCTCTTCTGGGAGCGTCATGGGGACGAGCCTGTCCGCTGTCTCAGAGAAGCTAAAGCGGCGCATCACCAAGAAGGCAAAGACGACCAAGATGAGCACCATACTAGCCGCCACATATGAGACAAGAGAGGTGTTAAAAGAGATGAGCTGGTTGGTAAAAATGCCAACCTGAGCGCCGACGATAGAACCCACGGCACAGACTCCTCGCCCAAAGCCGATAACAGCAGGGCCAGCAATGCGGTTGTTGGAGATAAGGCCGAGCAAGGCCACCCATGTCACGATGTTGAAGATGGACGATCCGGCAGAGAGCAGAGAAGCAGACACAGCGATGTCTTGGTAAGGGTTCACAGAGATGAGCAGGAGGGCGCAGATTACGACGAGTACAGCGATGTCGTTGAGGTCGTCGGCGTTGGGACGCTTGGTCTTAAGCGCAGCCAAGACAACCATGACCGCAAGTGGCGCCACAATCCAAGATTCGTACACAACAGCCGACAAACCCTCTCCCAAGCGCAGGGAGAAGCCAAAAACAAACTGGTAGATAAACAGTGTGAGCATGAACAGGCTCTTGAGCGGAACGAAGGAGAATGGGTTGGTGACAGAGAGCTCGGACGCGGAATGAGAGATGCGTATCTGCGCAAAATAATCCTTGCCGGGGCCGAAAGCCAAACCCAAAGATGCAAGAGGCATGAGCGCAAAAAGGAAGATGACCATAAAATCGGATAGCAAGCCAAACGCCAGCGAAGCAACACGCTGTACCAGGTAGCCTATGGCAACAGTCACGACCATGTCGAAGTGCTCCATCACGGATATCGAGACACCCACGTACATGAGGACAACGGCGCGGCTCATGCACCCGATAAAGGTGCCCGCCTCGAGCAGCACAGGGCTTGAAAAAATGAAGCCGGCCAACATCACGACCATAGTCAATACGGGAAGGGCAAAGGCGGCGATGTCAAAGAGTCTGGTCAGGCGATCCATTCTGGTCTTGGCGCAAAGCAAGCCCATGACGATAAGCACCACAGCATAGATACCGGCACAGCTCTCTCTGAAGAACGGAAACGCGCCATCGACAAGCGGGAACAACCTCATGTTCATGAGCATGTTGGTTGTCGTCAAAAGTGAAAACGCCAAAGCTAATGTTGCCAGACGCTTGTAATCGGTATTTTGCTGCTGGGGCATTGCCTGTCCTTTATCTGCCAATAACCCCCTCAGGGTAATACGCAGCAAGGCAATCGGCAACGCGAATGGGCAATGTCGCTCTGCAAGTTGAATTATCAATCGGCAGATAGATTAAAAGACCCCTTATCAACCAGATACAAAAAAGGGCTCCCCTTAAGGGGAGCCCTAAAAACATTCAAGCAGAATTGCTTAGGAGAGCTTCTCCAGAAGCTCGGCCTTCTGCTTGGAACCCAAACCACCAACGCGGCGGTTGTCCTGGATGTTGCACTCTTCCATCAAAGCAGCGACCTTGGCCTTGCCGTAGCCAGGCAGAGCACCCAAAACAGCGGTGACCTTGGTCTTCTTGACGACGTCGTCAGTGGACTCCAGAACCTGCTTGATGGTCACCTTGCCGGCCTTGATATTAGCCTTGAGCTCTGCGCGGGCCTTGCGGGCCTGAGCAGCCTTCTCGAGTGCTGCAGCGCGCTGCTCTTCAGTCATAGTGGGGAGTGCCATGTGATTCTCCTTCTTGTCTAGGTGAAACGCGCTTCCTAAAAGCGCCTAGGTGATTATGCCCCAAATAACGCTCTTAGATACGCCGAACGCAAAAAATTGTAGCCTAAGCAGGGAAAATTCTTATTGAACGGGACAAAACAACACAGTTTTAGGCATTTCAAGGGCATAAACGAGCCGTAAGCGGCAGGATTATTAATGAAATCATGGAGCAAGTCCAATAACTGCGCTCTCCCAATACGCCTCACGTGTGCCTTCTCAAGGCCTAGAGATATCGAAGATGCTTAGATACCAGCCAGCTCGTCGAGCTCTTCTGCACTTTTGCCTATATGAGAATAGATTTGAGCATCCTTTCCCACGGCATAAGGTGCAAACGAGGGCATGACGGCGGCAGGTATCCTGAGCGTCATGTGCGTACCCTGCTCTGTATAGCTCTCGGACTCGACATGCGTGCGCTCGTGAGCGAGCTGCACGAGCCTGCCTTGCGCAAAGGGTATGAGAACCTCGACCAGCGGGTCTCGCGCGAGCACAGCTGCTGTTATGCGCTCCAAAAGCTGGGAGGTCCCCTCCCCGGTAAGCGCGCTCACAAAGGCAGCGTCTCCGTCGAGTTCTCGCAAATGATCAAGTTGAGAAAGGTCTACGAGGTCAATCTTGTTGTAGACCGTGACCGTCTCGATTTTTGCGGCATCGATCTGCCCCAGAACATCGCGCACGGCCTTGAGCTGCTCGTCTCGCTGGCTTGCACTTGTATCCACCACGAGCAAGATGAGGTCTGCCTCGCGAATCTCCTCAAGCGTGCTGTGGAAGCTCTCCACAAGGCTCGTGGGAAGCTTTTGGATGAAGCCGACGGTATCGGTGAGCGTTACGCAAGGGCCAGCATCGAGCTCCAGTTTGCGCGTCGTAGAATCCAACGTGGCAAAGAGCTTGTCGTAAGACAAAACATCTGAGCCGGTAAGGCGATTCATAAGGCTCGACTTGCCCGCGTTTGTGTAGCCAGCCAAGGCAATCCTAAAGACCGTGCCGTCTTTGCGGTTCTTGCGCTGCGTTGCGCGGCTTTGGGATACGTCTTTGAGCTCACGGCGTATGCGACTGATGCGCTTGCGCACCAAGCGCCTGTCAACCTCGAGTTGGCTTTCGCCCTCTCCAAAGCGGCTTCCCACGCCACCGCCCATGCGATTGGAGGCAAGATGACTCCACATGCCGCGCAGTCTGGGATAGAGGTACTGGTTTTGAGCAAGGCGCACCTGTAAGCGACCCTCTTTGGTGGTGGCATGCAGGGCGAAGATATCCAAGATGAGTGCTGTGCGGTCTATGACCTTGACAGGCTTTCCCACGAGCTGTTCGAGGTTGGATTGCTGCGAGGGGGACAGCTCGTCGTCAAATACCACCAGGTCCGCCCCGAGTCGCGCAACCATGTCTGCGAGCTCCTGGGCTTTGCCTGGCCCTATAAAGGTACGCGCGTTGGGAGTATCCAGGCGTTGAGTAAGCATTGCCACGACCTGTGCACCGGCGGTGTTGACCAAGCGCTCGAGCTCTGCCAGAGACTCCTTAACCGGCCAATCTTCATCACCACGATCCACGCCCACGAGCACAGCCCGCTCGGGGATCTCCTCGGTAGTGGGAACCTCGAAATCTCTGTAGGCCATCAGGAGGCCTCCCCTGCCCCACTGGCATCTGCAGCAGGGGGATTGGCATCTGCCACGACGACCGCAGAGTCATCCACGCTGATGACACCGTCGCCAGAAGAAGCCACGCTCGAGCTGAGCTCGCTCATGGAGGCACGTGCCAAGCTCAGCGGGTCTGCCGCTGGACAGTCATCGATATAAGCCTGTGCACTAGAGCCTGCCAAGTAGGCAACGACGATGGCATAAAGGCTCGCACAAGTACCAGCCACGCTTGCTAGAGCAAAAAGCGCAAGCGCTAGTCCTGAGCCCTTAGAGCTTCCAGATCCAAATGCCATCGAAACTACCTCACCTTCACCTGCCGCAATGAACCTTAAGGCTCCTAGCGGCATCGTTGCCTATCTATCTCCACTATAGCCGCGTCTGTCAGCTCTTTGAGAGACTTGCCTTGCGCATCTAAGCGCACAAGGTCTTTCTCGCTGCGAAGCCACGTGCGCTGGCGTTTGCTATAGCGCCTTGTTGCCTGCTTAATCTGCGCAAAGGCATCGTCCATGGAACACTCACCGTCCAAAGCGGCGACAATCTCTTTGTAGCCTATAGCTGCAGGAGCGGTGAGCCCATCTCTGAACCCCTGCTCGAGCAAACCGCGCACCTCGTCGATAAGACCTGCACTACGCATCTCATCTACACGCTTGTCGATGCGCTCGTAGAGTTGCGGCACAGAGCGCTCGATAGAGAGCTTGATGCTGGGGATAGCGGGCTCTATATCCTTGAAGGCCGCTTTGCGCTTGGCATAGCTATCGCCTGCCTCGTACATCTCTAAAGCGCGCACGACGCGCACCGTGTTGTTGGGATGGATGACCTCGGCGCTTTGCGGGTCACACGCAAAGAGGTAATCCCAGATGCCTTGGGCGCCCAACGATGCGGCAAGCTCGTTGTACTTCTCCCTCACCGGGTTGTTCTCCTGCTCGCCTTGGGCAAAGTCCATCTTATTGAGGCAAGCGCGCACATAGAAGAAGGTGCCGCCACAGATTACAGGCAGCTTGCCTCTGCTTCGGATGTCGTCGATGGCTCTGCGACTATCTTGCTGGAAAAGCGCTGCGCTATAGGGTTGGCCCGGGTCGCATATGTCGATGCAGTGATAAGGAACCTTGCGTTGGGAAACAGGCGTCTTGGCCGTGCCGATATCCATGCCGCGATAAACCTGCATGCTGTCGGCCGATATGACCTCTCCGTCTAAACGCACGGCCAGCTCGTCTGCAAGAGCCGATTTGCCGCTGGCTGTACAGCCCATGACCGCTATAACAAAGGGATCGCTACTCAACAACGCGGCCCTTCAAGTACCAGGTCTTAGCCTCTTCTACATAGACGTCGACAAACTCGCCTAGCAGCTCTTCTATTGAGGAGCCCTGCGGTATGGGTGCATGAACGGTCTGATTCTTGGGGCTTTTGCCCGTAAGCATGGAGCTGTCGCGCTTGCTTGCGCCCTCCACCAAAACGCTCACCGTGCAACCGAGCTCCTTTTGATTCTGCTCAAAGGCAGACTGCTGGACAAGCTCGACCAACCTATCAAAGCGTTCTTGGATCACCTCATGCGGAGTGTCGTCTTGCATCTTGGCAGCAGGGGTACCCTCGCGCTTTGAGTAGATAAAAGTAAACACCTGGCTGTAGCCAACCTCTTTGACGAGGTCGTAAGTGGCTTGGAAGTCCTCCTCGGTCTCACCGGGAAAGCCGACGATGATATCGGTTGAGAGGGCAATATCGGGAATAGCGGCCCTGAGTTTTGCGACGATGGAGCGGTAACGCGCGACGTCGTAGACGCGGTTCATCTCCTTAAGGATGCGGTCGCTGCCTGACTGCAACGGCAGATGCAGCTGAGGCATGATATTGGGGTATTGGGCCATAGTCTGAATTGTCTCATCCGAGAGATCCTTGGGGTGGCTCGTCACAAAGCGCACGCGAGGGATGCCGCTTTGCCCGGCAATGGCAAGGACTTGCGAGAAGCGCGGCTCACCGTAGAGGTCGCGCCCGTAGCTGTTGACGTTTTGGCCCAGCAAGGTCACCTCTTTGATACCCTGCGATGCCAACTGGGAGAACTCGGCCTGAATGTCCTCAATCGTGCGGCTTGCCTCACGGCCGCGCACGTAGGGCACGATGCAGTACGTGCAGAAATTGTTGCAGCCGGTCATGATGGGCACCCAAGCGCTCCAGGTCTTGACGCGCGTTGCGGGAAGATCACTTGAGAAGCCATCATTCTCACTGATGGTCTCTACTACAGGTTTATCTGTTGCAAGGCGCTGCTCGATGAGGCTCACCAAATGCGAGAGGTTATGCGTGCCAAAGACGACGTCAACGTGCGGCAGTGTCTCGCGCAGCTTTGCGCCGTCGCGCTGTCCTATGCAGCCGCCTACGCATACGATACGCGGCGTGCCATGCGCGGGTTCTATGTTCTTGAGGCTCGCAACCTGCCCCATGAGGCGCACATCTGCAGCCTCGCGCACGCAGCAGGTGAGAAAGATCACGATATCAGCTTGCTCAATGGTGCCCACGGCAAGGCAGCCTTGAGCATCGAGCATACCGGCGACGCGTTCTGCGTCGTTTTCATTCATCTGGCAGCCAAAGGTCTTTTGGCAATAGGTCATGCCCGCAAGGGACACATCACAAGAAGTCATCAAAGCAAACCTCTGGTTTAGAAGGACGAAGTTGACGGGTAGACGCCTGACATGACGCTTTCGAGCTCACCGGCGCTTAAGGTAGACGAGTCGAGCATATGCGGATCCACCGTAAAACGAATGGCCGTACGTACCTCTCCATTGATGGCAATCTCTGCAAAAGAGGGTGTGCAGCTCACGTCGACGCCTGTGGGGATAAGGTAGCCACGCGCGATAGCGATAGCCTTGACAGCCTGATTGACGGCGCCTGCACCGATGGACTGAATCCTAACGGGATTGCCGTCCTTGATAAGGCCCGCGATAGCACCTGCGACAGAAGCCGGAGACGACTTGCTGGAAACTTTAAGAAAATCCATATGAGCTAATCCTGTGTTGCGTTTGTTGGGCGTTTCATACACGTTTCAATGATTAGCAAAAGTATACAGCAAGAGACCTGCGAAGGCGGCTAGGCGCAGGTCGCGTGCGCAAAGATTCCAGATGTGCACTTGCGGTCAACATGCTTGCTAGCGCATGGCGCTTTGCAAAGCAAAGTAAAGCGGCCCCGGCATCTGCAGGGGCCGCTTTCAACTCATAATCAAGCGTTGTGCTTAGTGAGCAAGCTGAATCTTGGGGTACATCTGGTTCATGCTCACACGGCGACGATGACGTGCCAGGCACGTGGACAGGAACAGGAAGATCACAGTGAACAGACCCAACACGATGGCGCTGTGCAACATGAGGTCGCTCGACAGGCCGCACATAGCCATACGGAAGCCCTGTACGACGTAGGTCATCGGCAAGAACGGGTTGAGATAGTTGAAGAACGGAATCTCTGCCTCAATCGGGAAGGTACCAGCCGCCGTGCACAACTGCAGCATCAAAAGCACGACGAGCACGACGAGTCCGGCACTACCCATAGAGGCCCTAAAAAATTGCGCGATTGCTGCGAAGCATGCGGCGACAAGCAAGCCAAAGAGGTAGTACTCAAGCGGGAAGTTGACCGAGAACTTGAGCCCGTACTGGATGAAGAGCAGCAGGATGATGACCTGAATCCAAGCGATGGCCAGCATGGGGATGTAGCTCGACAAGACAGCCGAGACACTGCTCGCACGGCTCATGAGCAGGCGGTTGTTCATCGTGCGCATGGTGAAGGTAATCATCAGGCAGCCGACCCACATACCCAAGGCGATGAAGTACGGCGCAAAACCGGTGCCGTAGTTTTGCACGGTAGTGATGCACTCGCCCGTGCCAGTGTCGCCGTTGGTCTTGACGGGCTGGGACATCATATCGGCCTTGGCCGTGCCATTGCTGGAGCTGTCTTCCATCTCCTCTTGGCCATCTTTAAGGCCGTCGTAGAGCTCGTCGGTTCCGTCGACTGCGTCTGACATGCCGCTGGCCAAGGAGCTTGCGCCGTCGGCTGCAGTGGCTAGGTTGACGGTAATCTTCTGGGAGCCGTCAGCTGCGGTCGAGATACCCTCGGCAAGCTTGCTTGCGCCGCTCGAGAGGGTCTTGCCGCCATCGGCAAGCTGTTTAGAGCCGCTCTTTGCGCTCTTGATACCATCGGTAAGGGTTTTGGAACCGCTTTCAAGCTTGCTTGCACCGTCGGCGACGCTTTGAGCGCCCGCCACCAGACTCACGCTGGAATCGGTACCGACATTAACAGCCGTATTGAGCTGGCTGATTGCGCTCTTGAGCTGCGTGCTGATGGTGCTCGTGGCGTACTCGCTCGTATTGTTCACGCCAGTGAGGTAGCCAGTGCACTTGCCCGCGGCGGTGTTATATGCAGCTGCGGAACTCTGCAAGGTCGTAAGCGAGTCTGTGACCTTGGTCATAGCATCGTTATAGCTTTGGAAGGCTACAAGGAAGGCGCCGGCGTTCTTTGCCAGTGCTGTGACCTCGGTCAAGTCGCCACCAGACACCTTGGTCACGGATTCCTTTAAGGCAGAGGCGGCCTTAGTTGCCTCTGCACCAACCGTTTTTGCATTGGCAGCTGCGCTTTGAGCTGTGGCACCGTCGCTTTGGTAGTTGACGGCAGCTGTGGCAAGCTCTCCCACATAGCTCACCAAATCATCGCCAATGGTAGGTGCGACGGCCTGGACCTTCTTGCTGTCGCTTACGGCAGAGGTGAGGTCCTTGTTCTGGAGGTCTGCGGCAACCTGCTTGATAGCAGCGGCAAGCTCGGTGGTGCCGCTATCGGAGCCGCTGTCAGCACCGATGGCTGCTGCGAGCTGCTTCAAAGCCGCGCCAACCTGCTGCACGCCAGAGCTTACACTCTCGGCGCCGTCAGCCAGCGTCCCGAGGTTATCAGTGATAGTCTGCGAGCCGTCCTCGGCACTCTGCAAACCGTTATAGAGCTCGTTCGCGCCGCTAGCTATGCTGCTACCGCCGTCAGCCAGAGAGTCTGCACCGTCTTGGGCGCTCTCGAGGCCGTCGGTAAGTGTGGCAGAGCCGTCATGCAATGTGTTAAGGCCGTCTTCAAGCTCCTCGGAACCGTCTTTGGCATCATTCAGGCCGTCTTTAAGCTCCTTGGTGCCATCAACGGCATCCAGAAGATCTTCGGAGGCATCTGAGAGTGACACGAAGATGGTGTCAAAGTACTCGTTAGAAATCTTCTCTTGCAGCTCAGCCTTGATCTTGGTCACCATAGATGAGCCAACGGTCTGGGCAATGAGGTTGGTAGACGGGTTGAAGTAGGCATTGAGCTCTGCCTGCTGCGGGTCGTCGCTGTCTGCGTCTGCGATGGTCTGCGAGAAGTTCTCAGGGATTACGAGCTCCATGTAGTAGGTCGCGTCGCGCAGGCCGCTATCGGCCTCCTCCTCGCTCACAAACTGCCAAGCAAAACCAGTAGCCTGACCTTCTTTCCTATCTTCATTGTTCTCGATCAACTCGTCACAGAGTTCTTGACCGATATTGCGCTCCTCACCGTCGATAACAGCACCGTCGTCCAAGTTGACCACGGCGGCCGGAACGTTAACGAGGTTGCCATACGGATCAAGGAAGGCAAGCAGGAACAAACCTGCGTAGATAAGCGGAATGAGCGCAACGGCACAGATGGTAAACATCAGCCAGCCGCTTGCGCGGAAGTTCCTGAACTCAAGCCAGGCCGACCTGAGCCCGACGAAGGGATTACTCATTGACAACCTCCTGGGTCTGCTCTGATATGCCGTCGGGGCTGATGGGGCCTAGAACGACTTTGTTGCCGCTACCTGCGATAAGGCACAAGTTGCCACTCAAACCGCGATCTTTTAGCACAGTCTGGCGTTGGCGCTCGGCGGATTGCGACATTACGATGATTGAATCTGCGTAGCGGGCGATGTCGTACTCGCGCACCGCGACGAAAATGGTCATGTCCTTCTCTTGAGCAAGCTCCTTGAGGTGCTTCATAACCCTGATGCTTTGATGCTGCGTAAGTCCGGCCTGGATGCTGTCGACCATGAGAATCTGCGGATCTCCCACACAGGCCAAAGCAATGTCGAAGAATTTGCCCTCATAGGACTCTAGGTCGCAGAACTTGATGCCAAAAAGATCGCTCAGGTTCCATGCCTCTAGGTACTCCTTGACCTTAGCCTTGCGACCGGATTTGCCGCATACCTGAAGCTCGGCGGCCAGAATATCGCATACACGCGTGTTCTCTGGGACGTCGTTGACACGCGGAATCAAAGTGAGCGCCGATATCTTGCGCACCTTCTTGTACTGCTTGGCCACATTGAAGCCAGCCACTTTAAGGTCGCCCTTGAGAGCCTTCATCCTGCCGGCTATCGTCAGCATCAAAGACGTTCTGCCAGAACCTTCCGTCCCAAAGACAGCCACAACCTGCCCTTTCTGGGCGGTGAAGTTAACGTCCTCGTAGACACGGCCTCCCGGTGTCTTGAGCGTTAGCCCATTGCATTCTATATAAGGAGAGCTCACAAACTTGCCTTTCGCTCAGTGCGCGCCCAACGCAGGGCGCAGCAAACCAATTACCCTTATGCGGTTGATTAAGATATTACTTGCCATTGTATAAAACAATGACAGGAAGATAACAACCATACAGTTGTATGGTTTTGTAGAACGGACGTAACGTTACAGGCCCGCTGCCTTGCGTATTGCGATGACCTCGTCGATGAGCTCGCGTGCGATACGCTGTTTAGAGCAGCGCTTTACAAGGCGATGGCCGTCGGCTTTAACAAAGGCAACCTCGTTGTCTGCGCTGCCAAAGCCCAAATCCCCGGAGACATCATTTGCGACGCAGAGTTCTGCGTGCTTGGAGGCGAGCTTTGCCTTGGCGCCGGCGAGCATATCTTGCGTCTCTGCGGCAAAGACAATATGAGTCTGGTCCTCACGCTTGGCGCTTCCCAAAGTTGCAGCGATATCCGGGTTGCGTACGAACTCGACGCTCTTGCGCACGTCTTGGCCATCCCCTTTACCGCTTTTAATCTTTTGCGGGCTAAAGGAGGCGGGCCGCCAATCGCTCACTGCTGCGCTGAAAATAGCGATATCGGCGCTGGGATGCGCCTGCTTACAAGCCTCGAGCATGTCAAGTGCGCTTTGGACGCGCACAACCTCAACGCCTGCAGGGTCTGTAAGCTGCACCGGACCGCTTACCAAGGTGACACTCGCGCCGCGCTTTGCGGCATGAGCGGCAATGGCAAAGCCGGTCTTGCCGCTGCTGGGGTTGGAGATGAAGCGCACAGGATCCAAGAACTCGCGCGTCGGCCCGGCGGTAACGAGCACATGCAAGCCGGCGAGGTCTTGAGCCAAAGACAACTCCTCGACAACAGCATCGACGATGACCCCTGGCTCCTGCATGCGACCAGTGCCGTCCGTCCCACATGCGAGATGTCCGCTTCCCGGTTGCACGATGGTCACGCCGCGATCCTCAAGAGTGGCGATGTTAGCCACAGTCGCCTCATCCGCCCACATGCCGTCGTTCATGGCCGGGGCGATGACAAGCGGTGCCTTAGTGGCGAGGGCGGTGGTGGTGAGCAAATCGTCCGCCACGCCGTTAGCAATCTTTGCGCAGACGTTGGCCGTTGCCGGAGCAATGACGAAGAGATCGCACTCCTTTGCAAGAGATATGTGGTGAATAGGGTCTGACGGGTCATCAAAGAGCCCCACTGCTACTTCCTCGTTAGTGAGCGCTCTGAAGGTGGTAGGCCCAACGAAGTGCGTAGCGTGCTCTGTCATCACGACCTTGACGCGAAAGCCGCGCTTTTGCAGGCCACGCACGATATAGCAGGCCTTGTAGGCCGCGATGCAACCCGTGATTCCCAGCAGAACCGTCTTCATCAACATGCTCCTAACTTACGGCTACTGCGCAGCAATACCCGGCAAAAAGATCCTGTGGCAGCTCGGGCACTCTGTTATATCGCCTGCAGCCTTGAGCTTTGCCAGCGCGCCTGCCTGGAACTCGACATGACATGCACTGCAGTGTGTCTGCTCAAACCAAGCCACGCCGATGCCACCCTTCTCCTCTTTGAGCTTTACATAACGCGCCGCAAGCTTTGGTTCAAGCGAGGCACTTGCCTCGTCTATGCGGCCCTGCAAGTCGTCGATCTTTGCCTTGACGATGCCGCCTTGCTCTTTGAACTCGGCACTCAGATGTTGCTCTTTATGGTCGACTTTGGCGAGCAAGTCGCTTACCTGATTGGCGATGTTGTCAATCTTGATCTGGCGCTCAAGCAAGGCGTCGGTCTCTTTCGATATATCTGCCTGACGGCTCACAAGCAAGTTCATCTCGTCGGTAAGCTTGCCTGTCATGCGGTAGTCGCGCGTGGTGTCAAGGTCATGCTGCAGCTCTTTGAGCTTGGCGATGAGGGCGGCTTCTTCTTGCTCGAGCGTGGCAATCTTGGCATTGACGTCGTCGGTGAGCTCGACCACCTGGTCTTGCTTGCCCTTGAGCTCCTTCCTCTTAGAGCGGCATTCCATGATCTGGGCCGCCTGAGGAAACGACTCGAGCTCGCGCTTTGCGCGTGTTAGCTCGGCGTCGAGCTTTGCGATGGAGTAGAGGGTTTGTGCGTCGTCCATGTGCGCCTTCCTAGCTAGATGGTCCACCAGTTTGCCTTCGAGCATCCAAGCTCGCAAATCGCGTCCGGCGCGACCCCTGCGTCAACAACAGCGTCGCGCAACACGTCTGCGATGGGAAGCTCGCTTCTATCATGCCCTAAATCAATAATCTTGAGATGGGGCTGGGCGTCTAGGCAGAAATGATAGCGCGTCTCCCCCACTGCGATGCAGTCGATGCCATGACTCACGCAGATGTCGTAGATTTGTGCGTCGCTCCAGCTCCCGTTAAGCAAAGCGAGCTTGGAGAGCTGCGAGGATGCATCGCCCCAAATGCGCGGGCTACCACCAAAGGCTTCCTTGCATCGCGCTGCCGCCTGCGACAACTGCAGGGGTTTCTCAAACGCAAACACCGCTCCAAAGCCGCTGCCCTGAGGGTCACGGCTGGCATCTTCCAAGGATTCAAAGCTCGAGACGCATTTCCACCCTAACAAGCGCGCGTACTCACGCCTCACGGCTAGGGACCTATCGGCGTTCGTGTGCATGGCGATGCAGGCAACACCGAGGCGCGCAGCTTCAAAGATAAGCCTTCCTGGGCCGCTTACAGATGCATCCTCACAGGGGCGAAAAGCATGAGGGCCGTCTTTGATGAAGGCGGGATGATGCGTAACAAGCACGTTGCAGCCAGCCTGCGCTGCAGCCGCAACGGCTGCTACCGTAAGGTCCAAGTTAACGGCAACGCGCCCAACCGTTGCGTTTGGGTCTCCCACGGCAAGTCCGGGATTATCCCAAGGCTCTGCATCGCATTTGGGAAAGGCCTCAAAGAGAGCTGCTTCAAGCTGCCCTACGGTCATATTCGATGTACTCAACTTGGTCTCCTAACTCCTAAAAGCGCCGCGTGCCCTTACTCGAGGTCAAAACGCTCGAGCCCACCATCTGGCAAGGGAGCCACAACGTAGCGATAACCTGCATCGTAAAGCGTTTGATAGGCACGTCTCACACTATGCCCGACTAACGCCGGTTTGTGTGCATCGCAACCTACGGTGCAGGGCACGCCTGCATCAGCAAACAAACGAAGGATCTGTGCGCTCGGGTACTGCTCTTGGGCAGGTTTAAGCCAGCCCGCGCAGTTGAGCTCGATAATCAGGTCGCGTTTGCGCGCAAGCTGGGCGATATCGCCAAAGGCATCTTTCGTATCAAATGACGGGCGCCTGCCAAAGACCTTGGGCAGGTCCAAATGCGCAAGGCAGCGGATGGGACCGCTATGAGTGACCATATCGTCCATAGTCTGCAAATAGCACTCCCAAACGGCGTCCGTGCCTAAACTCTCCCACAGCCTCATGTCGTCGGAGTTGTCCAACGCGAGCCCGTCCAGGAAGTGTATAGAGCCGATGACATAGTCATAAGGCTCGCAGAGACGGCAAAGTTCGTCTTCACGTCCGGGCAGCCAGTCTGCCTCGATGCCACACACAAGACGCATGGGGCTTTGCTCGCTGGCAAGGCGTGTTGCCTCGCTAGCAAGTTGAGCTTGGTAGGCCAAAACATCTTGGGGTGACATGCTGTCGCCGCGATTTGGGTCGAGCTCGAGCGGCAAGGTGAGATGTTCGGTCTGTGCATACACGGCAAGACCAGCGGCCTGCGCGGCCGCAACAGCATCATGTACACTGCCTTGCCCATGTCCGGAAAACGCGCTGTGGGAATGGCAATCAATCAACGGCGTCGTCATAGCCTGTCCTCTATCTCAGTGCGCTGGGCAGGGACGCAAGCAGATAATCGACATCATCTTGTGTGGTGCCAGCGCCAAAGCTCAGCCTGAGCGAGCCGTAAGCCTGCTGCTTGGACACGCCCACCGCCATCACAACGTAGCTCGGGTCAAGGCTACCGGTCGAGCATGCGCTGCCACTGCTAGCAGCAATACCGGCAGCGTCCAAGCGTTGGACGACGGTCTCGCCCTCTAGGCCGTCGACGATGAGGCTCAAGGTATGCGGCACGCAGCAGCTGTCGTCTGCGAGCGTAGGCTTGATGCTGTGCGCGGCGTCCAACTCTGCAATACCCGCAAGCAAGCGCTCACGCAGCTCTTTAGCATGGGCCCAATTCTGCTCGCGCTCTGATTGCGCAAGCTCGACGGCCTTGGCCATGCACACAGCACCCATGACGTTAGAGGTGCCGCTGCGCAGGCCCGACTCTTGCCCGCCACCATAGATGAGAGGAGTGACCTTAGTGCCGCGACGAATGTAGACAGCGCCTGCGCCCTTAAGAGCGCCAATCTTATGAGCAGAAAAGACAGCCGCATCTACACCGCTTTGCTCGAGGTTAAAGTCAATCTTGCCCAGTGCCTGTACGCAATCGGTCATGAACTTTGCGCCATGAGCATGCGCGACCTGCGCGAGCTGCTCTACAGGCTGGATGCTTCCCAGCTCATTATTGACAGCCATGACGCTTACGAGTGCGCACTTTAGGCCATCCTTTGTGGCAGAATCAAGCACTTGCTCAAGCGCATCAGGCGTAACCTGTCCGCGCTTGTCTGCTGGTACCTGCAGCACCTTTACGCCACGGCGCTTGAGAGCTGCTGCTGCGTTAAGAACGGCATGGTGCTCGATGTTGCTCACGACAACGCAGGTCTTATCGAGCTTTTCCTGTGCAGGAATGAGACCTGCGACGAGCATGTTGTCACCCTCTGTGCCACCGCTCGTGAAATAAATCTCTGCAGGTTGGCGCGCCCCTAAAGCCTTAGCGATGCGATGGCGTGCGTCGTCAAGCTGCATGCGCGCCTCGCGCCCCACAGCATGAAGCGAGTTAGCATTGCCCCAGCTGGCAGTAGCGATGCAATCGGCCAGGCGAACATCAAAGGGAGCCGTAGCCGCGTAGTCAAAGTAAGCCCTAAGCTGGGCGGGCGCATCTTGCAAGCTGCTCAACGCTATCGCATCCCGGCCTTGCGGATAGCCTCGATGGCTGCCGCCCTGTCGCTCTGTTTAAAAACAGCGCTGCCTGCCACGAGAACGTTTGCACCGGCCGTGGTGACCAAGGCAGCAGTGTCGCATCCAATGCCGCCATCGACCTCGATGAGAATGTCACGCCCAAGCGCCTTGGCACGCGATGAGACTTCTTGCACCTTATCGGCGCTGGCAGGAATGTAGCTCTGGCCGCCAAAACCGGGATGCACGCTCATGACGAGCACCATATCCACAGCGGATAAAACCTCGTCCTCTATACGGCCGACCTCCGTCTCTGGGTTAATCGCGATGCCTGCCTTGGCACCGGCAGCGTGGATACGCTCGATCAAGGCGAGCTCCTCATCGACACCCCAGACAGCCTCACGATGAAAGGTCACGATGTCGGCACCGGCATCCAGGTACCAGGCAATCTGATCTTGCGGGTTTGCGATCATAAGATGCACGTCAAGCGGTGTCGAGGTAATCTTCTTGAGCGCTCGCACGTGATTGGGGCCGATGGTGAGGTTGGGAACAAAGTGCCCGTCCATAACATCGACGTGCACCCAATCGGCGCCGCCTTGAGTTATCTCGAGCACATCATCGCCCAAGCGCATAAAGTCTGCGCTCAGAATCGACGGTGCGATAAGCGGTGCGTTCATAGCGATCATCTCCTGTGCAGTAGAGCAGCGAAACCCCATCGTGTGCACCTTAAGACCTAAACTCTGGCACACTCGGACGCTCAAGCAGCGCGCGTAGTGCGTCTTTGGCGGGCAGGTCCTCCCAGAGCACGCGACGCATGACCTCGGCGATGGGCATCTCGACGCCACGGCGGCGTGCCTCGTCGGTGACGGTCTTGCAAGCAACGGCTCCCTCGGCAATTTGATGCATGCGCTCCTCAAAGTCCTTGAGGGTCTTTCCCTGCGCGAGCATCTCTCCTAGGGTGCGGTTGCGCGAATGCTTGGAGGTGCAGGTGGCGATAAGGTCACCCATGCCGGCAAGACCCATGCAGGTGTGTGAGTCGCCGCCCATGGCCGTAGCAAGACGCGACATCTCCATGCAGCCGCGTGTGATAAGGCTGGCAGATGCGTTGTCGCCCAAACCCAGCGCATCGCACATGCCGTTGGCGATGGCAACAATGTTTTTGGCCGCAGCGCAAACCTCGACGCCGACGACATCAGGTGTTGTGTAGACGCGCAGGTAATCGGTAGAGAAGAGCTCTTGGAAGTACAAAGCCGTTTTCTCGTAAGTGCAGGCCACGCACGTCGCGGCGGGAAGCTCGCGCGATATCTCCTCGGCATGGTTGGGGCCGGACAAAACGGCGATGCGCTCACTGCCACCCAGCTCTTCAATCAGGATGTCGACCATGGTGTTGCCTGTATCTGCCTCGATACCCTTGGAGAGCACAATCACCGGACAGCGGCGATCAACGAATGGCGCAATAGTACGCGCCGTTTGGCGCATGGAAGAAGAAGGCGTGACGAGCACAATGCTCTGCGCACCGTTGCATGCTTCCTCGAAGCTATTGGTGCACCAAACACCGGGCAGCTCCACGTCTTTGAGGTAGCGCGGATTGCGGTGGGTTTCGTTGATAGCAGCCGGGGTGTCTGCGTTGTGCGACCAAAGAGCGACTTCATTTCCCTTGAGGCCCAAAAGACGCGCGATTGCAGTACCCCACGAACCAGATCCAATGACGGCGATTCTGCTCATTTTGATGCCTCGCTCTCATGCTGCTTGGGGGATTTGCCTACGGTGAACTTGGGTTCTTGGCCGTGTACGAGGCGCGAGATGTTGGCGCGATGTGCAAAGACAACCATGACGCTAATCAAAACGCCAAAGACGGCAAACGGAACAGAACCCATATGGAAGAGCAAACACCAGACGGTAACCGAGATAGCGGCAGCGATGGAGCCCACGCTCACGATGCGCGTCGCCACAGCAAAGATGACGAAGACCACTACGATGCCTGCTGCGATAAGCGGAGAGGCAACAAGCAGCGAGCCAAAGCCCGTGGATATACCCTTACCGCCTTTGAAGCCGAGCCAAGGGCTGTAAATATGACCCGCAATAACAAAGAACGCGCTGCCGATGAGTAAGGCGTCTGCCTGTATCCCGACAAAGAGGCTCGTGAAGACAGTTACGCGCGCCAAGCCCACGGCCACGGCGCCCTTGAGCATGTCACACAGCAAAACCGCAACGCCGCCTTTGGCGCCGAGCATACGGTTAGAGTTGGTGGCGCCGATGCTGCCCGAGCCGCCGCTGCGTGGGTCGACCCCAAAAAAGACGCGCCCTATGAGCACGCCACTGGGGATGGAACCCAACGCAAAAGCGACTAGATAACAAAGAACGCATGTAAGGGCAAAACTCTGCATGCTTTATCCGTCCTAGTTCTTGCGCTTGAAGTGCATGCGGATGGGCGTGCCTCCCAGCGCAAAGGTGGCGCGCATGCGGTTTTCGAGGTAGCGGCGGTAGTTATCGTCGATGAGCTCTGGTGCGTTGCAAAAGAAGGTGAACGCAGGAGGCTGCACAGCCGTTTGAGTCATGTAGTTGATCTTGAGGCGCTTGGTGCCTTTGGACACCGTATGCCCAAAGTCGCGCAGCTCGGTAAGGAAGTGATTGAGTTTGTTGGTTGCGATCTTTGCGGAATAACCCTCGTAGACCTCATCGATTGCGTCCCAAACGCGATGGCACGAGCGTCCGGTAAGCGCGCTCACAGTGAGCACAGGCGCGTAGCTCACAAAAGAGAGCCTATCTTCGACAAAGTCCTTGATGTCGTCGCGTCGGCCCGGGTCTGTAACAAGATCCCACTTGTTGACGATGACGACCATCGCGCACCCGCGCTCTTTGGCAAGTGCAGCAACGCGTTGGTCTTGGTCGGTGAGGCCCAAAGTAGCGTCCACCATGAGCAAGGCGACGTCTGCGCGGTCGATAGCGCGCAAGCTGCGCACGAAGCCGTAGTACTCGACGTCTTCGTCTATGGAGCTCTTCTTGCGAATGCCGGCGGTGTCGACAATGCGATAACGCTTGCCGTCGTGCTCGACCATCGTGTCGATGGCGTCGCGCGTAGTGCCGGCGAGGTCTGCAACGATAGAGCGCTCGGCGCCCACCAGACGATTGGTGAGCGACGACTTACCCGCATTAGGGCGGCCGATGATGGCAACGTTGATGGCGTCGTCGTCTTGAGGCTCATCCTCGTAAGAAGGCAGCAAGTTGACGAGGTCATCCAGCAAGTCTCCTGTGCCATGGCCGTGGCCAGCAGAAATAGGATACGGATCCCCCAAACCAATGCTATAGAACTCCCACAACTGACTCTCATCGGCAGGATTGTCCATCTTGTTCACGCAAAGCATGACCGGCGTCTTAGTTTTCTTAAGAACGCTGGCAATGCGCTGGTCCTCGTCAGTCATGCCGGTCTTGCCGTCTACGAGGAAGATAATGACGTCGGCTTCATCGCAGGCAGACATGGCCTGTGCGGTAATGGACTCCTGGAAGCGGTCTGCGTCACCCAAAGCGATGCCGCCCGTGTCAATCATCATGAAGCTAACGCCGTTCCAATCGGCCTCATGATAGGAACGGTCGCGCGTGACGCCGCGCATCTCGTGCACAATGGCGTCCTCCGACTGACAGATTCGATTTATGAGCGTGGACTTGCCCACGTTGGGGCGGCCCACGATGGCTACGATGGGCAGGGCCATGATGGTCCTTTCTGTACATAAGGTTAACCGCGCTATTCTATCCCATATCGCCTGCACCCACGGCAGCTGATGTGCCATTTGGCGCAAACGATGCAGGCGCACCCGGCGTGCAGCGTGCAGGCGCAAAGCGTTGAGGCGCGAGCTTAGAGCTCCTCGAGCAAGCAGGCGATAAGGTCACAGCTTGCTACGACGTCGCAGCCCGTGGCCTCTTTGATGTCATCCAAGCTCTTGTCGTCGAGTGTAAGCTCGCTTGCGTTGAAGGCCGCCGCCGGAATCAGCACACGTCCAGCAGGAGCATGCTCTGTAAGCGCGGCAATCATATCTTGAGCTGTAAGCAGGCCCGCAACATCGACATTGCCCCCAAAGAAGCGGTTCTTTACGGCGAGAACGCGCACCTGGCCATTGGGGAAGGTCTCGTCTACAAGCTTTCCCAAGACCTTGTTGAAACCCTCCCCTGTGACGATTGTGACGGGAGGGCCGTCGTGTGTGGCAGCAGTACGCTCAAGATCACCTTGCGCTGCGTGCCATTGGTCTATGAAGCAGCGCATCATGCCTATACCATCTTCAAACTGTGGGAAACCATCGTAGAACTCAGCCGGTGGGAAGTCGTAGCCAGCGCACAGGTAGAACTCGTCACTTATGTGGTACTTGGTCACGCTCGTGCCGCTGCGCGAGGTCTCTTGGAACTTTTGTACCGTGTCAATGAGGCGCGCCGCAGCCGCAGGGTCATCGCTAAAGGAGCTGGTAAAGCGGTCCTGAAAGCGCGTGAATCCCAAGGGCACCAAGCCGCAGCTCAAGACGTTGGGGTGGGCTTCAACCCAGCCGAGCGTCTTCTCGAGCTCTGCGCCGTCATTTATGCCCGGGCACACAACGAGCTGTGCATGTACCTGGATACCAGCCTCAAGCAAACGCTCCAAGACCTCCATACCGCGTGCCTCATTGCGGCCCATGAGCTCGCGACGCACGGCAGGCGTCACGGCGTGCAGGCTCACATGCAAGGGACTTAAGTGCAAAGAGACGATGCGATTAAAGTCCTCCTCGGTTACGTTGGTGAGCGTAACAAAGTTGCCCTGCAGAAAGCTCAATCGATAGTCGTCATCGCGCAGGGTAAGCGCCGGGCGCATGCCCTTTGGCAGCATGCGCATAAAGCAGAAGCTGCAAGCGTTGCGGCACTCCGTTATCTCATCAAAGATGCAATCGGCAAAGGTAATGCCCCAATCCTCACCCAGCTCGCGCTCCATCACGGCAACGTCGCCTTCGTCGGTGGTTATCTCAACCTCAAAGCCATCAGCCTGCCACTGCCACTCAATCATGTCGCGCAAGGGCACACCGTTAACGTGCGTAAGTGCCATACCAGGTTCAAGCCCAATACACCAAGCAGGGGAATCCTCTTCCACGGACAAAATACGAGCCTTGCAGTCAAGCTGCGGCGTATGTTGCATATCCCAAGCCATCAAGCCCAGCTCTCCAGCTTGGCTACAACACTGTCCACATGCGACTGCGGCGTCGAGGCGCCGGCAGTGACACCCACGCGATCAACTCCTGCAAACCATGAGCGCTCAAGCTCTGCGACAGACTCGATATGGTGCGTGGGACAGCTCTTGGAGCAGATATCCACCAAGCGACGTGTGTTGCCGCTGTTGCGTCCACCAATCACGACCATGCTGTCGCTTCTGGCCGCAAGCTCGCTGGCTGCGCGCTGGCGCTCACGCGTGGCACTACAGATAGTCTTCATCGCCTTGACCTCGACACCGCGAGCCTCAATGGCCGCAACGACGCTGTTATAGAGTTCTTCGCTCTGTGTGGTCTGTACCACGACGCCCACCTTTGCAGGCAGCTCGTCTGGCAGGTCACGCTCGTCATCTACGACCGCTATGACCGAGCCGCCGGCCCAAGCGCGAATGCCCTCGACCTCTGCGTGGCCAGCCTCCCCTATGATCACGACGCCATAGCCCTCCTGACCGAGCATGAGTGCATTGCGTTGCACCTTGCTCACAAATGGGCAAGTCGCGTCTATGACCTTAAGCCCACGTGCTTGAGCATCTTCTATTACCTGCGGGGACGTGCCATGACTGCGGATGACAACGCTGCCGTTTGTTGCCTCGTCCAAGCTGGCGGCAACATCGACGCCCTTAGCGGCAAGCTCGGCCACGACGATGGGGTTGTGAATAAGCGGCCCTAAGGTATGGATGGGACGCGGCGCGTCATGACTACCCAAGGCAAGCTCAAGCGCGCGGTTCACGCCATAGCAGGCGCCGGCCTTGGATGCAACCTCTACCCGCATGTTACTTGGTCCCGCCATTGAGGAGGCTTGGGTCAACATGGCCATAGGGTGGCATGCCCGGGCGTATGGGGTTTGGATCAGCGCTATCGCGCAAGGCAAAAACCTGCGACATGGTGTCGCGTACCAAAGTGTCTGTGCGAACGTCCTTGGGAAGCGCCTTATAACTTGCAACATCTATGGGCTGCCCAAAGGTGACGGTGAGCTTGGGGAAACGCAAGAAATGCTTGCCGTAAGGACTTATGCGATCGGTGCCTGTGATACCCACGGGGACAATCTTGGCCTTGCCCATGCTGGCAATAAGCGCAAAACCTGCATGCGGCTTGTAGACCTTATCGGGTTTGCGCATGCGTGTACCCTCGGCAAAGATGCACACAGGCTCGCCGCGCTTGAGCGCCTTAACAGCGCGCTTTACGGCCTTAGTATCGGCAGAATCTGGCTCTACGGGTATTGCCCCTGCACGAGAGATCATGCCTCTGAAGATAGGGATGCGCCAAAGGTTGGCGCGAGCCATAAAGCGCGTGCTGAGCGGCTGGGCGGCCACCCAAAATGCCACCGGGTCAAAGTAAGAGACATGGTTGGCCACAAACAGAATCGAGGCACCCTCTTCTTGCGGCACGTTCTCAAAACCGCGGACCTCGAGCCGGTATAAGAGCTTAACAAGCGGGACAACAACGACACGAACGGCACCTAGAAACCATGAGCGAGCCTTGTGGTTCTTAAGCTCGATAGGAATCTCAAAGTAGTCTTCCGGCTTTGAGTTGATGGGAATACGGCGCGAGAGTTGCTGCTCGTTCGCGGCACTTGCTGCCTGTTCCTGCTTGGATGACGACATAAGCGCCCTACCTTGCCGCATTGGCGAGCTGGGCAATGCGCTCGCAAACCTCGTCGATATCCATGCCCGTCGTATCCAAGGTCACGGCGTCAGGCGCTGCGACGAGCGGTGCCACATCACGCGTGGAATCGGCCTTATCGCGAGCGACAATATCGGCCAAGATGGCTGCTTCATCCGTCTGCCCAAAGCCGCGGGCGGCGTTTTGCAGGGCACGACGATGCGCACGCTCCTCGGGACTTGCGGTAAGAAAGACCTTCACGTCTGCGTTGGGAAAGACCACGGTCCCGATATCGCGGCCTTCCATGACGATGTCGTCTGTTGCGGCGATAGCGCGCTGCTGCTGCGTCAGAGCATCCCTCACACCGCTCACAGCACTCACGGTGCTCGCGCATTTGTCAATGCGCGGGGTCCTTATCTCGAGCGTGACATCGTGGCCCGCCGCAAAGACCTTGCTAGGAAGCGGGTTGGCGCCCTCATGGGCGAAGCTTATCTCGTTGTCGCGGGCAATCTGGGCCAGCGCCTCTGCGTCGCTAAGGTCTGCCCCTTGCTCGAGCGCGAGCCAAGCTACGCAACGATACATCGCACCGGTATCCAAATAGTGGAATCCGAGCATCTGAGCGACCTTCTTGGCAACGGTCGACTTACCAGAGCCGGCAGGCCCGTCGATGGCGATAATCATCAAGAACTCCTCAATGCTATAGGTAAAGGGTACGCATGCGCGCATACGACCCTAGATAATAACAGGGTGCAACGCCAATCGTGCGCTGCTAAGACAGCAGCGACTCGATATCGTCGTAAAAGGCAGGCCAGCTTACGCTCACGCACGCGGCGTCGTCAACGCTCACTACAGCCTCACTTGCCAGCCCCATGATGTACCAGGTCATGGCGAGCCTGTGGTCATGCCTGCTGGAAAGCTCGATAACCTGGTCATCTAAGGCGGCGGACAGCTCGTACAGAGGCGCGCCCGTTCCTTGGATGCAAAGGTCATCGCCTTCTGCCCAAGCACGCACGCCAAAGGCGCCAAGCCCCTCTATCACTGCGGCAAAGCGGTCGCTTTCCTTAACACGCAACTCGCCTGCTCCTTTGAAGATTGTCGTGCCGCTGGCAGCCGCCGCCGCAACGGCGAGCACAGGTATCTCGTCGATGAGTGAGGGAATCTGGCTCTGCGGTACGGTAACAGCCGTGAGCTTTGGCGCATAGCCCACCGTCACATCCCCTACCTGCTCGGCACCCACCTGCGCGAGGTTGGAGTACTCGACAGGCGCACCCATGCTGTGTAAAACCTCAAAGGCGCCCGTGCGCGTGGGGTTGAGCAGCACGGAGCGGATGGTGACCTCGCTTCCCTCTATGACGCTTGCGGCAACCGCCGCAAACGCTGCAGACGAAGGGTCTGCCGGCACGGACATGTCATGAGCGGTAAGACTTGCCGGGCTGCTAACGCTTGCCGTCAGGCCGTCTACTGCCACATCGACACCAAAGGCAGGCAGCAAGAGCTCGGTGTGGTCACGACTTTTTGCAGGCTCGGTCACGCTTGTCGTACCGCTTGCAGCAAGACCGGCAAGAAGCACGGCGCTTTTGACCTGAGCTGATGCCTTGGGGCTTTGGTAGCTTATGGCATGAAGCGGCTCGCATGGCGGCTTGATAGAAACAGGGAGTGTGCCTTCTTCACTCGTGATGTTAGCGCCCATCGCGCAAAGCGGCTCAATCACGCGGCCCATAGGTCTTGCCGACAAAGACGCATCACCCAAAAGCTCAACATCTACGCCCAAGCCACATATAAGGCCCATGAGCAGGCGCGTCGTCGTGCCGGAGTTGCCGCAGTCTATCGTCAGATGCTTGTCGCAGCATGGTTTGCCGGCAAAGCCTGTGATCTTGGCGTTGATGCCATACGAGCCTTGTGAGCGCTCGACTTTGGCGCCCAGTGCCTCTACAGCAGCAAGGCTCGAGAGCACGTCGTCGCTGGGGAGCAGGTCGCAAATGCTGCTCGTGCCCGCGGCAAGCGCGCTAAAGAGCACGGCGCGGTGCGATATTGATTTGTCGCTTGGAACGCGTATCGAACCTTGCAAAGGCATGGATGGCTTTCCTCTCTAAGATGACTTGCCAGCTGTAGCCGCGTCGCCGTGGGCAATAAACCTCAGGCCCCCACAACGGCTGTGCGAATCCCTATCACAAACTCCTGAACGAGAAGTCGAATCCTGCGTTGATGAGTTCTGCGCCCATGCGGCCCATATCGCCTTCGTCGGTGAGTATGAGCTCAAGCACGGCTGTAGACTCGTTGATGTGGTCGATCTCGATGCTCTGGATATTGCAACCGGCATGTCCTGCCATGCCAGTGACCTCAGCGATGATGCCCGGGCGATCGCTCATGGGGATGCGTACCTGCGTAAGCTTGGCAGAATCCGGTATCCACTTGGCGGGAAGCGAGCGCCTAAGCTCACTCGAGCGCTCAAGCAGCGCATAGAGAGCGTCTGCATCCCTTGAGCGCACCGCCTCCTCGATGCGCCCCAAAATCGAGCGCATTTCGCTTAAGCCGCGGCTTAGAGCATCTGCGTTATCCAAAGCAATGCCTGTCCAAAGCTGCGGGCTACCTGCTGCGATGCGCGTGGAATCCTTGAACCCGCCGGCAGCCAAGCGCAAAAGCTCGCGTCGTTCATCTGCGTGGTTTGCCGCCAGCTCGACAAGTGAGCTTGCCACCATATGCGGCACGTGGCTCACGATGGCCACGGCGCTGTCATGTTGTTCGCGCGCGATGGAAATGATGCGCGCCCCCAAAGCAGAGAACGCCTCGTGTAGCTTTAAAAACACCTCGTCTTGAGTGTCGTCGCTGGGGCACAAAATCCAGTAAGCGCCCTGGAAGAGATCTGCACGCGCACCGTCAAAGCCATTTACCTCGCTTCCGGCCATGGGATGGCCCGGCAAGTAGCGCGCCGTGTCGCCGAGCTCCTGGGTGGCAATCTGCGTTATGACCGCCTTGGTAGACGCCGTATCGGTGACGATGCCATCAAAGCCCGCGGCATTCAAGCGCGAAAACCAATCACGCGCAGCAGAGACGGGGATGGCCAAGATCACCAGATCCGCAGCTCCTGCAGCAATCCAAGAATCCACAACACTGTCGTCGCAAAGCGCCGCCTCGTCCAAAGCTCCTGCGGCCAAGGCAGCGTCGAGCGATTCTTGGGAGGTATCGACGCCGTAGACGTGTACCTGACTGTCGCACGCCTTGACAGCAGCTGCAATCGAGCCGCCAATCAGGCCGACGCCCACGATGACTATGCGTTTGAACGGGATGGACACGATGCACCTCTTAGATAAAAAACGGCTTCCAAACGGCTGCGACAAAAGCGCAGGTTGTTTGGACGCCCTAGGCAAATTCACACATTAGCGACGATTATACGATAGAATCCCATGGGTTTGAACAAAAGCTCGAGGAGGCTGCATTTGAAGCGCGTTCTAACTGCAGCGGTCGCTTTATCGCTTTGCTTGGCGATGACAGGCTGCTCATTTACCGGCACGACAGATACCCAAGCAGGCTCGCAAGACACAACCCAACAGGAGCAAAACCAAACGTCTGCGCAAACAGACGGCGACGCCGCACAGCAGGGTGAAGACGAGCAAGAGCCCGTAGAGGGACTCGTCGATGCAAAGACAGGTGCTGCAGGACCGGTCATCCTAAGCGATCCATATGAGTCCGGCATCCACCACGCATGGCTCAAGATTAAGGGCTACGAGCGCATGGAGATAGAGATCTACTCCGATAACGCGCCCAAGACCGCCGCGTTGTTCTGCAAACTCGTACGCAAGGACTACTACGACAACATGCAGCTCGAGGGGCTCATGCCCGATCTTTACGCCACCCTAGGCGATTACAGCGACAAAACCGACGGCAAATACACCGTTGAAGGCGAGTTTGAGGAGGCCGGCTTTACAAACAACACGATAGGTCTCAAGCGTGGCGTCATCGCTATGTCGCGCACACCGCAAAAGAGTGGCAAGGCGTCCAAAGCAAAGGGCAACAGCAGCAGCGCCAAAAATGCTACGAGCGATGCAGCTCACTTGTACGTGTTTCTCACCAACGCAAGTTACCTCGACGGCAAGTACGCGGGTTTTGCGAAGATTACCTCGGGTATCGCGACCTTTGACAAAATCTGCGCAGACGTGAGCGCAAATGCCAAGACCACCAAGAAGGGCAAGATAAAGAAGCTCAAAAGCTGCCCTGTGATCAAGTACATAACTCTGGAAGATTAAGCTGGCTTTAAGTTAAGCGGCGCACAATCTCAACGTTTAGGGCAAAGGATAAGGAGACAAAACATTGAAGAAACTCATCGCGACACTGACAAGCCTGGCACTGGCAAGCACCTTGGGCTTTGGCCTTACGGCCTGCTCTTCCTCCAGCTCGTCTAGCTCGTCAGACAGCAGCAGCGAGTCTACAAGTTCCAGCTCGAGCTCTGAGAGCAACTCCAACGCGGCAGACAGCAGCGAGGACTACATCTCTACGACAGATGCAGATGACGTCTACGCAAGCGGAACGCACCATGTCACTCTCAAGGTCAAAGGCTACGACGCCGTCACGCTCACCTTGGACGCAGACAATGCACCTGTCACGGTGAGCAGTTTTTGCAAACTTGTCGATGAGGGCTACTACGACGGTCTGACCTTCCACCGCATCGTCGATGAGTTCTGCCTGCAAGGCGGAGACCCCAACGGCAACGGCACGGGCGGCAGCGGCCAAGCGATTCTGGGTGAGTTTAGCGAGAACGGCGTGGACAACAAGCTTGCCGATAACTTCAAGCGTGGCACCCTCGGCATGGCGCGCGCAACAGACGCCAACTCCGGCGAAGGCCAGTTCTTTATCACTTTGTCCGACACCTACGCCTCGAGCCTCAACGGCAAGTACGCCGCCTTTGGTAGCATCGACAAGAAGGGCATGAAGGTTATTGACAAGATCGTGAGCGACTACCTCAAATATGCCGATGAGGATCAAAGCGGCACAATCGAGAAGGCCTCCAAGCAGCCCAAGATTGTCTCCATGAAGATTGTTGACTAAAGAGGTCACGTAGCTACATGCAAGCACAGCCTTGTCATCGAGCGAGGCTAGTAGAGCAGGACCAAAACCAGGGAGCGGTTCAAATGAGCCGCTCCCCTTTCTTTAGCCCGCGCGCCAAAGAAACTGCCGCGGTCTGTTGCGACCTTGTGCAGCTAAGAGCGAATGTGCCGGTAGACGTACATGACGATGAGCATAGCCACGCAGACAAACGCGGCGATTAAGGCAAAGGAGACCACATAGCCGCCAGTGAGCTGTGCAACAATTCCCGGAATAAGGTTGAAGACAAAGCCGCCTGCGGAATACGCGCTCTGGAAGTCGCGCGCGACCTTGGCGCGCGTATCAGCTTGAGAGAACTCGATGGCCCAAACAGATATGCCCGTCGTGCCAAGTGCTGCGCCCAAGCCGTACATGGCCACGCCTATCGCGCAAAGCCACTTAAGCTTGAGAGGAGCCAGGCAGCAAAGCGCGAGCCCCACAAAGAAGAGGGCAAAGAACATCAGCGATGCTTTCCTGGATCCTATGGCATCCATCACCGCGCCCACCCCAAACTTGCCGATGACAAGCGCCAATCCGGCAAGAGATACGAGTGTGGCCGAGAAAAGCTCATCAATGCCGCTCGTACTCATAAGTATGCCGATGTAGGCGATGCCGCCCGTGCAGCCAGCGCCGATACCGGCCATGGCAACGATCAAGAGCATATAGAGCGTGCGCGGCAGTTGCTTTGAAGACGCCTGGTGCTTGTTGACAAGATGATGCGCCGCAGGGGTGGTATGCGGCTCGAGCCCCATATCGCGCGGAGAGTTTCTGAGTAGCAAGAAGACCAAGGTGGCGATGCAGAAGGCAAAGACGGCTTCCATCATGAAGGACGCCTGCAAGCCTGCAGCGCTGATAACACGTACGGCGATAATGGGGATCACCGCGCCGGCAACACCGCTGCCCGCAGCAGCAAAACCAGATGCCTTTCCTACACCGTCTTTGAACCAGCGGCCGATGACCAA
>CAYQLX010000001.1:31819-36174 GCA_964418305.1 uncultured Coriobacteriaceae bacterium
TGCGGGCGACCTGTAGCCAGATGTGCCGTCGTCAAAAGCGCAGAGACACCGGGGCGATTGTCGGGGTCGTAAGTGATATTGCGATCGGAATCCGTGGGGCTCTTCTTGATGAGCTTGGCGGTCTCTTCTGCCGTCATGCAAAGCGAAATACCGTTGCCATAGCTCTTGGACATCTTGCGGCCATCCAAGCCGGGGACCTCAATAACATCGGACAAGACGGCATCGGGCAGCGGAAAGACCTTGTCGTAGCGCTCGTTAAAGCGACGCGCCAGCAAGCGCGTGGCTTCGATATGCGGCAGCTGGTCTTTACCCACGGGCACTACGTTGCCTTTGCAGAAGAGAATGTCGCACGCCTGATGCACGGGATAGGTGAGCAAAAGCCCGGTGAGCTGATGGCCGGATGCCTCCTGCTCGGCCTTAACGGTGGGGTTGCGCTCAAGCTCTGCCTCACTGATGAGGCTCAAAAACGGCAGCATGAGCTGGTTGAGTGCAGGAACCTGCGAATGGGTAAAGATCATCGTCTTTGCAGGGTCAATGCCTGCGGCCATGTAATCGACGACGATGTTATAGACGTTGTCCTGGATGTTGGCCGTGGTGTCGCGGTCTGTGATGACTTGGTAATCAGCGATGATGATATTGGTGTTGATGCCCTTTTCCTGAAGCTCAACGCGGCCCTTGAGGGTTCCAAAGTAATGCCCGATATGCAGGCGGCCCGTGGGCCTGTCGCCGGTGAGCATCGTGTACTTGCCGGGATTGACGTCAAAATCCGCCTTAATCTGGTTGCTGCGCTTGAGCGCTGCCTCGAAGCTTCCCTCGTTTGCCATGTCATGAACCTCTCGTTCTCAAAAATCAACCGTCAAATCATATCATCTGTAGCGCGCATGTCCGGCGCTATCGCATATACAGCAGCTCTAGACGAGCCCCGTCGTTGCCTTGAGGGCGTCAATCTCTTCTGTGGTGAGGTCGCGCCACTCCCCTTGCGGCAAGCTGCCCAAGCTCAGCGGGCCAAAGACGTCGCGGTGTAGCTCGACGACAGGATGTCCGATAGCCGCAAACATATGCTTTACCTGGCGCTTGCGACCCTCGTGAATGGTGATACTCGCGCTCGAGAAATCCGCCGCCGCAGAGTCGATCGACACCTTGGCCGCAGCGCACGCGTAGCCCTCTGGCAAAACCAAGCCACCTGCACGCAAGGGCGTCAAGTCGCGCTCGCGCAGCTTACCCTTGACCTTAACGCGATAGGTCTTATCCACGTGATGGGCCGGATGCAGAAGGGCTGGGCCCATGTCACCGTCTGTGGTAAAAAGCAACAACCCCGTTGTGTCCATGTCTAGGCGTCCTAAAGGATAGAGGCCCGGGTAATCGGCGACGGGAACCAAGTCGGCCACGCAAGGGCGTCCATGCGGGTCGCTCATCGTCGTGATGTAGCCCGCAGGCTTATTGAGCATGATATACGCGCATCCGTCAAAGAGCGTCACGACCTTGCCGTCGACTCTTACCTCGTCGCAAGATGGGTCGACCTTGCAGCCAAGATCGTACCTAACCTCCGAGTTAACCTGCACGCGCCCGGCAGTAATCAAATCCTCGCTACGGCGACGGCTGGCTACGCCGCTGCGCGCAAGGAACTTCTGCAGGCGCATGGGGTAGTTAACCTCGCTGGGGGCGTTTTGCGGCTTAGGGCTCATCGACTCTCATCCTCGCGGTCACCTACCGCGTCTTCATCGCTTTGGGCGTCTACATCTTGCTCAAGCTCGAGCTTAGCGGTAAGTGCTTCGTCCAAGATTTGCGCCATAGCCTGCGGGTCATCGCAGCGCTCGTCATCGCCGCGGTCCACTTCCTGCACCGCTGCAACAGCAGAGTCCTCGCAGCTCACCGTGATCTCAAAGCCCTCCCCTTGCAAGGCATCGTCGTTTGGATCCAAGTTGACGCTTGCACCCAAACGCTGGCGGATAAACTCGCGCGTTGCCTCATCTGGGGCAAAGTCCTCCAGAGGCGGCAGGTCGGCGATGCTCTTAAGCCCAAAGCGCTCTAGGAAGGCACGCGTCGTGCGATACAAAATCGCTCCGCCGGCGCCCTTCTCTCGTCCAGCCTCTTTGACGAGGCCCTTTTCCACCAAGGAGCTCAAAACAGCCTCACTGTTCACTCCGCGTATGGCGTTGATTGAGGCACGCGTAACAGGCTGGTGGTATGCAATGACGGCCAGAGCTTCCAAAGCAGCCTGGCTCATACGACGTGTGTCCCAGCTCAGCACATACTTCTCGATGAGATCGTGGTAGGCCGGATGCGTGAGCAGGCGCCAGCCGCCTGCAACCTCCCTGAGCTGCATGCCGCGATTATCCTGCTCGTACTCGTCCTTAAGCTTACCCAGCAGCTCGTCTGCCGCATCGGGCGTAATATCCAAGAACATGCCCAACCGCGCCGAAGAGACAGGCTCGTCGCTCACAAAGAGAAGCGCCTCTGCGGCGCCCATCAAATATGCGTCGTCTTGCTCGCGCGTCATTTTCCTGCCTCGCTTTCTAAGAGGTCTGCTTCATCTGCGGCGTCGCCAATCTCAAGCTGCTCGCCGGCTTGCTCCAAGCTGGGATCATCGGGCATGCCCCAATCCGGAACGGAGAAGTCGGTAATCTTAGGGGCATCTTGCTCCATGGAAAACATCATGTCCCCAAAAAGCTCGTCTTGCGTGATGTCGATAACCCCGCGCTTATAGAGCTCGAGCACGGCGAGGAAGGTCACAACCACGAGCTCGGCTGTAGGCTCGCTTCCCACCAGCGCCGTAAAACTGCTGCTGCCGCGGTTGACCATGGTGCGGTATATACCCTCGACATGGCGCTCCATGGAGATGGGGACGGCCGCGATATGCTCTGCCTCGAGCAAGAAGGTCTCGCGGCGCGCTGCAAGATCGGCGCAGATAACGGCGAGTCCATGCAGGGTCGTACCCTCTAGGTAATCGGGCACGAGGCCCACAAAGGACTCCTCGAGCCCTGCGTGGCGTGCATGCATGCGCGACGCCACCTCCATGCGCGCGCCCAAGGCTGCGGCCGCATTCTTGAACTTCTTGTAGTTGAGCAAGCGCTCCACGAGGATGTCGCGCGTCTGCTCCGGGCTCAAATCGGCAAACTCGTCGTCATCCAGATCCAGGTCATTGCTTCTTTCTTTGGGAATCAAGCTTGCGGCCTTAATCTGCAAAAGCGTTGAGGCAACGACGATAAAATCGCTTGCAACGTCGAGGTCCAGCTCTTCCATACGCTCAACCTCGGCTAAGTACTGGTCTGCAATCTGCGAGATGCTGATGGCGCCTATATCGACCTTCTGCCTGGTGACAAGCTGCAAAAGCAGGTCGAAGGGGCCTTGGTAGGCATCAATCTTGACGCGGTATGACAAAGCTTGCGGACCTTTCACGACTTTACGTTTGCAACCATGTGATTCTAGCGCATCGAGCAGCCTTCAAACGCAAGCTCACGCACCCGCGCGCCTAATGCGCCGTATAGAGCAGGCGGGCTGCAAAAGCGGCTACATGGGAAGCATGAGCGACGACAAGTTACCGGCCGTGAGCTGCAAATACCAGCTCAAGATATCCAAATTGGGGAAGAGATACGGGATGCCGATAATGAGCACAAGAAGGATGAACATGCCGTACTGCTGCACCTTGTAGTAGCTTGCCAAAGCGCGATCGGAGAGAAGTGGCGCGATGATAGAACTGCCGTCAAGCGGCGGGATGGGCAGTAAGTTAAAGAACGCCAAGCACAGGTTAACCGAGCAAAAGTACACGCCAAAGTACCAAACGCACAGTGTAATCATGTCGCCCGAGCCCAATAAAACAGCAAGCCAAGCCACCGCGGCACCTATGATGCTCATGACGATGTTGCTTGCAGGGCCCGCCAAGCCGACGATGACCTCGCCTTTGCGTATGTCCTTGAAGTAAGAAGGGTTGTAAGGCACCGGTTTGGCGTACCCAAAGACGAACCCTGCGTTGCTTAAGATAAGTAGGCCAGGGATGATGACCGTGCCAAAGAGGTCCACATGCTTGAGCGGGTTGAGCGTGAGACGGCCGCCATTTTTTGCCGTTGGGTCCCCCAGTTTGTATGCGGCAAAGCCATGCGCACATTCGTGGACGACTATAGCCGGCACGAAGGCAAGTACCTTGATGATGCCCAAGATGATGTCTAACTGCACATCAGAAACCATGAGACTCCTTTAACGGACTGCGGCGCACCTGTAAAAGCGCGCGCATGCCTGCGATAAACTTACCTGCCTTCTTCGACACGCTTCATCTCGGCCTCAATCGTGGCAGAAAGCTCGAGCCACTCAGCCTCGTTTTTGGGGATGCGCGCCTTGAGCTCGTTGTACTCGGCCAA
>CAYQLX010000001.1:36274-60201 GCA_964418305.1 uncultured Coriobacteriaceae bacterium
TGCGGTTGACAGTAATCTCATCTGCCTTTGCATCAGCCGCCTTAGCGTCCGACTCAAAGTCTTGGCGCTTGGACATGCGATGGTTGATGTCCTGCGACGTGGCAATGGGCTTGCCCTGCGCGTCGACCTGTCCACTTTTGTAGAGAAAGTAGTCGTAGTCGCCTTGGTAATCGGTGATGACTCCGTTGTCGACGTAAAGGATGCGGTTTGCCACAGACCTGATGAGGTGCCGATCATGCGTGATAAGCACAATCGTGCCGTCAAAGCTCTTGAGCGCCTGCTCTAGGATGTCTGCGCTCGCAATATCCAAGTGGTTAGTAGGCTCGTCTAAACACAAAAGCGGCGCGGGGTTCACGAGCATCTTGGCAAGCGCAAGGCGGCACTTCTCTCCACCAGACAGCACGCGCACCTTCTTTTCCACGTCGTCACCGCTAAAGAGAAACGCGCCCAACAGGCTGCGCACCTCGCTCATCGTCCACCCTGGGGCTGCCGCGTCAAGCTCTTGAAAGACGGTCTTGTTGAGGTCCAACTCTTCCAGCTGATGTTGCGCAAAGTAGCTCAGATGCACATGCGTGCCATTTACCAAGCGGCCAGCATCAGGCTTTTCAACGCCAGCTATAAGCTTAAGCAGCGTAGACTTGCCGGCGCCGTTGGGACCCACCAGGGCAACCTTTTCTTTGCGCCAGATGTTGAGGTCGAGCCCGTCATAGACGACCTTGTCGCCATAGACTTTTCTCACACCTTCCAGGTGCATGACGCAATCCCCGGTGCGCTTGGGCTGCGGGAAGTTAAAGTGCACCGTCTTTTTCTCCTCGGGGATGACGATGCGATTTTCCATAATGCGCTCGAGCTTGCGCATGCGATCTTGCGCCTGCTTGGCCTTCGTAGCCTTGTAGCGAAACTTCTCGACGAAGGCCTCCAGGTGCGCAATCTCTTTGTCCTGAGCTTCCTTCATGGCGATGAGCTGCTCACGGCGCTCGACGCGTTGACGCTGATAATCGGTATAGTTGCCGGTGTAGAACTCCAGCTTGCCGTTTGCTATCTCCATAACGTTGTTAACCATGCCGTCCATGAAGGCGCGGTCATGCGATACGACGAGCACAGCGCCATCATAGCCGCGCAGGAAGTTCTCCAGCCAGCGCACAGACTCCAAGTCCAAGTGATTGGTAGGCTCGTCGAGCAGGAGGATATCAGGCTGCGATAGGAGCAACTTGGAAAGCGCAATGCGCATCTGCCAGCCGCCCGAGAACTCGCTGGTCGAGCGGTCCATGTCCTCCTCATGAAAGCCCAGTCCAAAGAGCACTCTGCGCGCCAAAGACTCGATGTTGTAGCCGTCGCGCGCCTCGTAGCGCGTGCGCAGCTTGCCATACTCCTCAAGCAAACGCTCATGATCGCTTTCATCGCAAACCTCAAGCTCAAGCTCGAGTTGGGCGAGTCTGTCTCCCATGGCGGCTACGTCAGACACGGAGGTCATGACCTCATCTATGACGCTTAAGCCCTCCATCTCGATGGATTCTTGCTCCAAGAAACCCAGGGTAGTGTTTTTGGCATAGACAATTTGTCCGCTGTCGGGGCTGTCATGGCCGGCGAGTATGTTCATCATCGTCGTCTTGCCAGCGCCGTTGGGCCCCACAAGCGCGATGCGATCCTTCTCGTTCACTCGAAAAGAAACGTCCGCAAAAAGCGTGCGAACGCCAAAAGACTTTGTGATGTTCATTACGTTGAGAATCATGACGATAAAGTTTACCAGCACGTATGCCATATTCAACAACAGCTTGGCAGCGCTTTGCAGGTGGCAGCGCAGGCCACAGCGTGTGCTGAGCAAAGAAAAGGGCCGCAAAGAGGCGGCCCGTAAAAATCTGGCTCCCCGGGTAAGACTCGAACTTACAACAACTCGATTAACAGTCGAGGGCTCTGCCATTGAGCTACCGAGGAATAAACTTGTCAGACGCCCCCGGTGGGCGATACTGGGTTCGAACCAGTGACCCCCGCCGTGTGAAGGCGATGCTCTCCCGCTGAGCCAATCGCCCACCGGAAGCGTCTTCCAAGAAAAGGAGCCGCCAAAACGGCTCCTTGAAAAAGCTGGCTCCCCGGGTAAGACTCGAACTTACAACAACTCGATTAACAGTCGAGGGCTCTGCCATTGAGCTACCGAGGAATAAACTTGCGCGTTGCGCGAGTAGATATATTACCAGTTCGGCAGCTTTGCGCAAGGGTGTTTTTGGCAATATCGCCCGCCGCAAAGCATGTAGAGCTGGCCGTACAGGCGCTAGCGAAGATGACTGTTGAGCTCGCGCTCGCGCCCCATGGTCGACGCCGGACCATGGCCCGGCAAGACGGCGACGTCGTCGGGGATATCTGCAAACTTGCTATCCAGCGTTTCCATCATCTGGCTGTAGCTACCGTCGAGGAAATCCGTCCTGCCGTAGTTGCCGTCGGCAAAAAGCGTATCGCCGGATATGAGCGTTTTGGCTTCCTCGCAGTAGAAGCTCAGGCAGCCAGAGCTGTGTCCCGGCGTGTGGATAACCTTAAAGGAGGCATCCCCCACCTCTACGACATCACCCTCGTTCAAGGGCTTGGGCGCCTTCTCCATCGCGCGCCCCTCCACAAAGGCCTCATGGGTAAAGTCGTAGACGATTCTCTCAGATTCGCTGTCAAAGAGCTTATCCATATCGTTGGGATGGCAGTACCAATCGATGTCAACCTTTTTGAGGATGTAGGGGACGGCGCAAATGTGGTCCCAGTGCCCATGTGTCAAGATGATGCGCTCGAGCTTGGCGCCCATGTCTGCAATCTTGTTTAGAATGTCGTCTGGCTGAGCGCCCGGATCCACGACGACGGCATGCGTGCCGCTGACGAGGATGTAGCAGTTGGTCTGGTACGGCCCCACTTTAAAGGTGACGATATCGATAGCCATTTTTCTCCTCCAAAAGGCCTGCCGCGCTCTTACAGCAGGCGCAAGTGTTTATTTCTTTTCCTGACCGGCACCAGACGCTATGCGACGCGCCCCAAAGACGCCTTCAACGGTGAGGATTTCACGCAGGATCTTGTCGATGCGCTCGGTGTCACTAACCTCAAACAAAAAGCGCATCTCGACGAGGTCGTCTTTGTTGGTGATGGTTTGGCATGACAAGATGTTAACGCCTTGGTCGGCCAAGAAGATGGTCACATCCTGCAAAAGGCGCAGCCTGTCCACTGCCTCGACAAAGATTTCAACCTGGAAGCTCGCCGTCACATCCTTGGCCCAGCGCACCTCTATAAGGCGATCAGGGTCGCGCTTGAGGTCTGTTACGTTGGGGCAATCGGCCCTGTGAACACTCACTCCCCTGCCGCGCGTGATAAAGCCCAGAATGTCATCACCGGGGACGGGATTGCAACATTGACTCAGGCGAACATAAACGTCGTCAACACCCACGACCTCTATGCCGCAGTTGTTGGATGCCTTCTTGCGACGGCGCTGCGCGGCGCGCGTCCCACCCGGGGTAAGGCCAAGCTGTTCGAGCGTGGGCTGTTTGGGTGCGCTTTCCTCGTCGGAGTCTTCTTTTGCCAGCAGGCGAACAAACTTGTTGGCAATCTGCTTGGCAGACATCTTGCCCGCCCCTATGGCGACCATCATCTCGTCTGCGTCGGCGTAGGAAAGATCGGTAGCAATCTTCTTGAGCGCCTGAGTGCTTTTGACATTGGAAAGACCAAAGCCGTCTTTGCGCACTTCCTTTGCCAGCATCTCGCGTCCCAGCGCTAAATCATCGCTGCGCGTCACTTTGGAGAAGTAGCTGCGAATCTTGGAGCGTGCACTGGGAGTTTGGACGATGTTAAGCCAGTCACGGCTGGGGCTAGCGTTCTTTTGCGTGAGGATCTCTACGCGGTCTCCGTTTTGCAGCTCGTAAGCCAGAGGCACAATGACATTGTTGACCTTGGCCCCCACGCAGCGATTGCCCACCTCGGTGTGAATGGCGTAGGCAAAATCCAATGGCGTGGAGCGTGCCTTGAGGGACATGACCTCGCCTTTAGGGGTAAAGACAAAAACTTCGCTGTCAAAAAGGTCGACCTTGAGCGACTCCATAAACTCACGCGGATCGTCTGTTTCTTGTTGCCACTCGAGCATTTCGCGCAGCCACTGCATCTTCTCGTCGAACTTGCGCGCGTCCCTGGTCGAACTGTCGCCCTCTTTGTAGCGCCAATGTGCAGCGATGCCGTACTCGTTAAAGTGATGCATCTCGACGGTGCGGATCTGTATCTCCAAAGGCCTGCCCGCAGGGCCTATGACGGTGGTGTGCAGGCTTTGGTACATATTGTTTTTGGGCATGGCGATGTAGTCTTTAAAGCGCCCGGGAAGCGGCTTCCACATGTTGTGAACAGCGCCAAGCGCCGCATAGCACTCGGATATAGAATCCACGATGATGCGCACGGCAGAGAGGTCGTAAATCTCGCTAAAGCCCTTGCCCTGCTTGACCATTTTCTGGTAGATGGAGTAGAGGTGCTTGGGTCTGCCGTAGATCTCTGCTTTGACGTGCACTTTGTCCATCTCTGCATGGAGCAAGGCTATAGCATTATCGATATAGGCCTCTCGGGCCTCGCGTGTCTCGTTGACCATCTTGCTCACACGCGCATACTTGTCGGGCTCGAGATAATGGAAGGATAAATCCTCGAGCTCCCATTTGATCGAGTTCATCCCCAGCCTGTTTGCCAGCGGGGCGTAAATCTCCATCGTCTCCTTGGCCTTGAAGATGCGCCTATCCTCTGTGAGGCCCTGCAGCGTGCGCATGTTGTGCAGCCTATCAGCCAGCTTGATGACGATGACGCGTATGTCGTTGCTCATGGCCACGAGCATTTTGCGGATGGTGGCCACTTGTGTATCGGTAAGGGTCTCCACCTCGATGCGCGTAATCTTGGTCACGCCGTCCACAAGCTCTGCCACCGTCTCGCTAAAGCGCTTTGCGACCTCCTCCTTGCTAACGTCACAATCCTCCACCACGTCATGCAAAAGAGCCGCTGTGAGCACTTGGAGATCCATGTGCAGCTCGCTTAGGATGATGGCCACCTCTACCGGATGGATGATGTAGGGCTCCCCGGTCTTGCGGAACTGCCCGTCATGACACTCGCGCGCAAAGAGGTAGGCATTGTCCAGGCGGTCCATATCCTCTTCGGGCAGGTAGGCGGATGCGTTTTCTGCCAAGACGTTGTAGCCGTCTATCATGGGCAGGTCTTTAAGCGCAGGCCGTATGTAGGTGTTAGAAGTCATGAGCTCTCCCTTTTGCGCTGGGTTATCCCGGCCTACACCATGGCCTGCGGGTTCTGGGGAAGTATCGGGCTATTAAAGCGCGCCAAAAGTTCCTCGCTTTTTGCAGAAAGCGCCCAAGCCTTGAACGCAGAGAAGTCCTCTATCTGCTCGAGGCCCTCGCGGTAGCGCACGCTGTCCTCGAGCTCCATCTTGCGTGGGCCCTCGACCATCGTGATACGACGCGCGACACTCTTGCCGCTCGTCTCCAGAAAACCCAGCTCCCTGAAGACGCTGATACCGCACGATACGCCAGATTCGTCCAAGTTGATTCGGCTTTGCTCTTGTATGTCGCAAGCGAGCTGCGAATTCGTGCAGGAGAACCCCTCGGCTGGCTGCGAGGATGCCGTAGAGCGAGCACGCAACGCTTTGTAGAGCGCGACGAGTTCATCGCGTTTAGGGGCAGACGAGGCAAGGATCTTCTCATTAATGCGGCTATCACCGTAGCCATAGAGCAGATGCACGACGGCCTTATTGCCATCGCGGCCGCACCTGCCGGCCATCTGGTTGAACTCTATGCTTGAAAACGGCAGGTGATACAAGACGACGTGCCGTATGTCGCCGATGTCGATGCCCTCGCCAAAGGCGCTCGTGGATACGATGGCCATGAGCTCACCCTCGCGGAAGGCCGCCTCTATGCGCTTGCGGTCCTCTTTGGGCAGACCGGCATTGTAAAAGCCGATGCGCGGCGCCATAAAGGGCAGTTTATGTCTGAGCATGCGCGCGAGTTGTATGGAGGCGTCGCGCGAGTTCACGTACGCCACAACCTTGCCACCCTCTGCAACAAGGCTCGCCAGATAGCTCTCCCTGTCACGCAGATCACGCCTATCATCCACATCCAGGTTATCGCGCACCGACGGATCCAAGACCAGCTTGCGTATAGAGAGCGTGTCGCAGATGAGCTTGCACTCGGCATCCCCTGCTGTTGCCGTCACCGCTAGGACCAAGGGGTTGCCCAAAACCTCGAGCGCCTCTTTGAGCTGCACGTAAGCCGGGCGGTTACCCGCCTTGCTCTGGCCGATGTGATGTGCCTCGTCCACGACGACAAAGCCAATCTTGCCTGTGTCTGCAAAGGTCTTGGCATGAATGGAGAGGTATTCCGGCGTGGTGAGCACGACATCCACGCTGCCGTCCGCGATGCCTTGGTAGATGCGCACACGGGATGCGGTATCGGTCTCACCGGTGAGCACCTCAACGCAAAGACCGAACTTCCCGTAGGTTTGCGCAAGATGGAAGGCTTGGTCTGCTACAAGCGCCCTAAGCGGATAGACAAAGATGCTCGCCTTATGCGATTTAAGCGCCGTCTTAGCCGCGTGCATGTGGAATATGAGCGATTTGCCACGGCCAGTGGCCATGATGGCCAGAGTGGACAGGCCCTCATCCAAGTACGCAAGCGTTTGCGCCTGGGCGTCTCTGAGCTTTCTATCGCCGATAAGTGCTCGTCTGAGCTCATCATCGAGTGCGGACGGCTCCACCTGGCCCCAATGCGTCTTAGCATCTGACAACTCGAGCTTTGCCGTGCGCTCGCGTGCTTCCTGCGCATCAAAGAGCGCATCGCGCCTTACGAGGATATTGACCCCAAAGGACCTATCGACCACTCCTGGGTCGCGCACACCCAAAGGCCCCGGGCGGCGCTGCGCATCACCGGAGCTTTTATCTTGAGGTCCACCTGTCACGGCGCTCACGGCCGCAGAGTAGGACTCGCCCGCATCCATAACAGGAGCCAAGCGTGCAGAGAGCGCTCTGTTGAGGTAGCCCAGCTGCTCGCCGGTGCCAAGTCGCACGGCTATAGCGTTCTCATCAAAGCCGTTATCGGGCTCACGGCATAGGTCAAGCTCGACTCCGGGCTCAAGGTCCATCAAAAGGTCCTGACGATTCTCAAAGGTGACGCCGACCACCTTGGTATTGAAGCTCGGCTGCTGTGTTATGCCTGCGTAATCGCCCTTATCGCAAATCTCCACACTGCGCGCAAAGTACTCGTCAAAGGGGTCTTCTTTCTCATCTGCGTCTTGCGCGGCGTCGCCGTAGAGATGGGCGGTAATCTCCTTTGTCATAAGCTTGGCCGTGAAGCGCCCTTGCCATTCGTCCACTGTGGGCTCGAAGCGCACATCACAGGCAGCCTCACAATCAAGCCAAGTTTGGATGTCTTCAACTCCAAACCAGATACCAGCAACCCTTGCAACACCGTCTGTGGCTGTAAAGCGCAGATGGCTCATCGTCTTACCCACGGCGGCGCGGTTCTCCAAAAAGACGTTTCTTGCCAAGAGCATGGGCTGGGAATTGCCATTGCCAAAGGGCTGCAGGCGCTCAAGCTCTTGGAAGCCCTCGACATCGCATTCCTCGACCTTAACCACGCTGTCGATCTTGATCTTGGCAGACTCGAGGTCTTCCTGCATATCCTCTACGGCTTTACACAGACGCTCTTTGAGCTCGTCGAGGCGATCGGCCGGCAAGGTAATACCCACGGCAGCTGCATGGCCGCCAAACTTAGTGAACAAATCGCTACATGAGCTTGCGAGCTCGAAGAGGTTGATATCGCCGTATGTGCGACCACTGCCCCGACATACGCCGTCTTCCTGCGTGAAGATGACGGCAGGGCGATGATATTTGCGGGCAATGCGCGAGGCGACAATGCCCTTGACGCCTTCATGCCAGCCTTCTCCTGAGACAACAATGAAGGGCTCACCCGCAAAGGTGTCATCCAAAAGCTCCTCAACCTGCTTAGCGAGTTGCCCCTCGACCTCACGGCGGGAAGCATTGATTTGGTCTAGCTCGCGCGCGAGGCTTTGCGCGCAGGCCACGTCATCGCTAAGCAGCAAGTCTAGAGCAATAGTAGCGTCACCCATGCGTCCTGCAGCATTAATGCGCGGGATGAGGGAGAAGCTGAGCTTGCTTGAGGTTATCTGTGAAGGCTCGACGCCACAGATAGCGGAAAGCTCCGCTATGCACGTGCGCGTTTGATTGTTAATGCGGGCAATGCCATCCGCGACAAGCGCGCGGTTCTCACTCGAGAGCATCATGAGATCTGCGATGGTGCCTAGCGCGGCAAAATCCGTAAGTTCACGCCAAACGTCTGGCTTGCCAAAACGTGGCCCCAAAACGCTCAAAAGCTTGAGCGCCACGCCCACGCCGGCCAAGTCACAGCTTGGGCAACTATGATTGAGCTTTGGGTCTGCGACGGGTATACCCTCGGGAACTTTCTCTCCTGGCTCATGATGATCTGTGACGCAGACGTCAATGCCCTGCTCGAGCATCCAATCGACCTCGTCTTTGCAGCTGATGCCGCAATCCACCGTCATGATCAGATCAGGCGACATCTGCATGCCGCGCTCGATGGCAGTTTGAGAGAGGGCATAGCCTTCGTTGTAGCGATGCGGAATCAAACCGCAGGCGTCTGCGCCCAATGCCCTAAGCCCGCGCACACAAACGGCAGTCGCCGTGATGCCATCAACGTCAAAATCCCCAAAGACTAGGATGCGGCCACCCGAGCGGATGGTGCCCTCCACCTTGTCTGCGACATCTATCATGCCGGGGATGAGGGCAGGGTCGTGCCAATCGCGCTCAAGCGAAGGGCTAAGAAAGCGCTGTGCATCCTGCGCGCTGCCTATGCCGCGCGAAGCTAAGATGCGCGCCGTAAGCGGTCTGAGGGCGCAGGCGACCTCTATCTCCTTAGCAATATCCTCATCGTAGGAACTTATTTCGTAGGTATGTTTGTTCTGCTTAGTCATGCACTCGATTTTCGCACAAAGGTATGACGCAAAAAATAACAAAACAGGATGCAGGCGGCAGTGCCCGCATCCTGTCTGTCAAAAGCATCGCTTACGGCAAAGCCTAAGCTTCCTCTTTGCCATCCTCGTCGCTGGACTCGTCTTCTTCGACCTCGACTTCAATGCCGATGGAGGCAAGCTGCTCGGCGGTAAGCTCTATCTCCTGGCCGTCCTCAAGGTTGTCGATACCCAAAGCAGCAAGCTGCTCGGATGTGAGCTCAAGCTCGACCTCTTCTGTGGCATCGTCTTCTTGGACGTCACCGCTGGCAGTCACGACAACCGTAGGTGCGTCGTCTGCGGCGTCGGCTACGGGTGCGGCGCTTTCCTGCGGCTTCTCAGCCTTAGCGGCCTCCTTAGCCTTGACAGAATCTTCTGCCTTCGCGACCTTGGCAGCCTCAGCGGCCTTGGCAGCCTTGGCGGCTTCATCGGCCTTTGCGGCCTTCTTGGCCTCCTTCTGAGCAACCTTAGATGCCTTGCGTGCCTCGATCATCATCTCTTTGGTGAAGGGAGACTGTACGACCTCGTAGGGGTACTTCTCCTCAAGGCGCTTGTACTGCGGGTCGCGGATCTTCCACATGGTGTAGACCGGTGTGGAGATAGCGAAGGTGGAGTAAACGCCAATCACCATGCCGCAGAACATCGCGAATGCAAAGTCGCGCAGGGTGTCAGTGCCCAAGACCAGCATGAAGATAACGGGGATCACAGAAGTGATCGAGGTGTTCATGGAGCGCATGAAGATTTGATTGACCGACATGTTTGCGCAGGTCTTAAGCGACATTTGCATCTGAGGCGAGGCGTTTTGGTTGATGCGGTGGAAGCTCACGATCGTGTCGTAGAGCGAGTAACCGATGATGGCCAGCAGGGCAGCGATGACGTCGGAGGTGATCTCCATGTGGATGAACATACCGGCCCATGCGTAAACACCAATGATGATGATCAAGTCATGGAACAGCGAGCACAGTGCGGCGACGCCCATTCTAGGCTCGCGGTAGCGCGCTGCGATAACGATCAGAATCGCCACACAAGAGATGATGAAGGCCAAAAACGAGCGCCAAATGACAGAGGCACCCCAGCTTGCACCAATCGTCTCTATCTGCACGTACTGGGCGTCGATACCCAAGTCACTTTCCACGGTCTCCATGATGGAGTTGGAGTCAGACGAGTTGGTGTCGGTAGTCTTCATGATGAAGCCATTGCCACCCGTCGTGCTCGAAGACGTCTGGATAGAAGATATCTGCGAGTTGATGCCAGCGTCGGACGCCGCGTTGTTGAAGGACTCGGTGAGCTGGTCTTGCGTGATGTCTCCGGCATCGGTTATCTGGATGGAGGTACCACCAGAGAACTCGGTGCCCAAGGTAAGCGGGCAGCCAGTGGTCACAAAGCTAGCGACCAGACCAGCGATTGACAAGACAATCAGAATGCTGGACAGCACGAAACCGTACTTCCACAGGCCGACGAAGTTGAAATGACGATGAGGACGCAGGTTTGCCATGACTACCTCACCTCCTTTGCGATGAACTGGCCTTCGTTGATTTCATCACGCACTCCCCAGAAGCCAGGATGCTTCTCAACCTGCTTCTCTCCGAGTAAGCGAACGACAGGACCACTGAAGAGCATCATGACGATGAGGTCACAGACGATGCCCAAGGCCAAGGTCAAACCAAAGCCGCGGACGTCGCCGATAGCGACTATATAGAGCGCGAGAGCGGACACCAAGGTGACGATGTCAGCATCAAGGGACGTGAAGATGCCTTCGTGCGCACCGCCAATGGCCGCAGCCTTGACCGAGCGTCCGTTACGTATCTGTTCATGGAAACATTCCATGATAAGGATCGAGGAGTCTGCCGAAAGGCCAATGTTGACGATGACGCCGGCGATGCCCGGCAGGGTGAGCGAGAACATGCCAAACGACGACAGCAAGGCCAAAAGACCCATGTACAAGACAGCCATGACGCAGATGGACAGGCCCGTGACAAAGCCCAAGCCGCCGTAGAAGAGAATCATCCAGACCATAACCAGCGCCAAGCCTATGCCAGCAGAGATAATGCCGACCCACAAGGCGTCTTGACCGAGCGTCGGGCCGACGATGGAGGACTGGTCGATATTCAGGCTCACAGGCAGCGAGCCGGAGTTGATGATTGCCTTGAGGTCATTGGCCTCTTGGGATGTGTAGTTGCCGGTAATCTGCACCTGGCCGCCGGTGATGGCGCTTTGCACGGAAGGAGCGCACTCGACCTTGCCGTCGAGCAAGATAGCGATCTGGCCGTTAGTGGATACGAGCTCAGAGGTGACATCGGCAAACTCCGAGGTACCCTCGCTGTCCAAGGTGAGGTTGACGGCGTAATCGGCGCTGCCCTGCGGACGCTCGACAGTAACGCTTTCCACGTTGTCGCCGTTCATGAAGGCGGTATAGCTGATGTTGTCGTTTTTGAGGTTCATGCCCTCGATACCCTGCTTGATGAGGCTCACGACGTCGTCGTCCTCAATGGCATCAACGCGCACGAACTCAAGCACGCCTGTTGTGGACAGGGTGTCGATGATGGATTGGGAGTCCTCGGCGCCGGGGACCTGAACCAAGAAGGAGTTGGAACCCTGCTGCTGGACAGAAGCCGCGCTCGCACCAGAAGAGTTAACACGCGAGGTAATGACAGCTTGTGCCTCATCCATCTGGTCTTGAGTGACCTGCGAGCCGTCAAGCGTCGTCGCGCTCAGGTTGACGCTCACGCCGCCCTGAATATCCAGACCCTGCGTAATCTTATCCTGAGGCGGATAGAGCATAATTGCAGACGCGATAGCAATGACGCAGATCACAACCAATGCGATGATGTTGCCCTTCTTGCGCTTGGGCTTTGCAGCAGCACTTTGCTTACGTGCAGAAGACCTTGAAGCACTAGGCGCTCCGGCAAGTCCACTTTTGGCAGCCTTGGCCTCGCCGCGTTGGCGAGTCTTCTCTGCTGCTGCGGCCTTCTTGGCGCTGCGCTTGCGGGCCTTGTCCATCTCACGGCGACCCTTGGCCTTCTGCTTCTCAAGCTCCGCAGCCTTCTTAGCCTGATACTCGGGATCGTTTTCGCGTGACTGTTGCAAGGCGCGCGCTTCTTCCGCGCGCTTGCGTGCAGCAGCTGCCGCCTTCTCGTAGCGCTCGGCGTCTTTTGCCGCTTTGGCTTTGTCATGCTCGCGTTTCTTGGCGGCCTTGGCCTTTTGCTTTTGCAATTGGGCCTTGGCCTTAGCTTTCTGCGCCTCTGTCAGCTCTGACGAGGCTTTTTTCTTTTCAGCCATTCACTAACTCCTGAAGATTGACTGGCATTATGCTTTTGAAAGGATAGTTCTATCCGACAACAAAGCATCGATACGTAAGGAAAGAGTTTACAACACCTCGCGTGATTAAGGGGAAAATTCCGCCGGCAATATGCAGCAGGCGCACAGCACAAGGCCAGAAGCGCCCTTATGCCAAAATCTTGGTCAGAAAACTCATCCTATGGATAGGACAGGGCCCAAACTCTCGGATTGCCGCGATATGTGCCGCCGAGCCATACCCCTTATTGCTCTCAAAGCCATAGTGCGGGTACTCCTGCGCCATGGCCTCCATGATCTTGTCGCGCGTCACCTTGGCCACGATACTCGCAGCCGATATGCACGCAACCTTGGCATCCCCTTTGACGATGTTGAGCTCTTTGGGATGGAAGTGCAGCGGATTGCCGTCTAAAAGCACGATATCGGGGTCCGCACCGCTGTCTTTGAGCGCTCGGGACATGCAAACCTTGAGAGAGGCCGCCATGCCGCAGGCATCGATCTCATCCGGTTGAATATGCGCGATGCCAACCGCCAGTGCAGTGTCAAATATCTGCACGGCGAGCTGCTCGCGGCGCTTGGGACTGATCTTCTTAGAGTCGTCCAGCCCAATGATTTGAGGCTCGCGCGGCAAGACAACAGCAGCGCAAGTCAAAGGCCCGGCAAGCGGGCCACGCCCCACCTCGTCCAAACCTACTGCAACGCCGGCGCCGGAAAGCTCCTCCATATAAGAGTAAAGCTCCAACGTCTTGAGACGTCGGAGCTCTTCTCGTTGGACCTTCGTAACCACGAAAAAGCCTAGAAGCCCTTCTCGCGCAGACGGGCGGCCTTGCCGACCTTGTCGCGGAGATAGTAGAGCTTGGCGCGGCGCACACGGCCGTGACGAACAACCTCTAGCTTGTCGATCTTGGGGGAGTGAACCGGGAAGGTACGCTCGACACCCACGCCGAAGGAAATCTTGCGAACAGTAAAGGTCTCGCGGTTGGAAGCGCCGTGACGACGGATGACGTCGCCCTCGAAAACCTGGATGCGCTCGCGGTTGCCTTCCTTGATCCTGTAGTGGACCTTCACATGGGAGCCAACGAAGAACTCGGGGATGTCCTTGCGGATCTGCTGAAGCTCGATTGCGCGAATGACGTCCATTATCATTCCTTTTCTACTCATGCCATACGTTTCGCATGCGGCCCTTTGCCCATGGAGGAAACGACGCGACCAAACATGATACAGGAACGGACCGGCGGCTTCAAGGAATAATTTAGGTCAAAGCGTGCTTCGTGTGGTCGTTCAGCTTGTCCACAGAGCAGCCTCTCAAATACACCCCGTCTATGCCAAGCTGCCCGGGTCCACATCCACAGCGATTTTCACGCCAGGTTGTTTGCGGCGCTTAGCCAAAAGCGGGTTGAGCAGAGAGCCAATATCTTCTCCCGGATTGGCCTTGAGCAGAATATGCCAGCGTGTGTCTCCCTTGAGACGCTCCAACGCGCAAGGCGAGGGGCCCAAAACATCCCAATGCTTGCCGGCACTGTTGATAGCAGAGTTTAAGGCAAGGCCCAAATCCATGGCAACGCTGCGCACATCGCGCGCATTTTTACCCCATACCAGCAGGTTTGCGAGGCGCCGGTAAGGCGGATAGCCCAGCTCTTCTCGCATCGGAAGCTCGTGTTCCAAGAGCACACGGCGGTCATGTTGTGCGGCGGCCCGCACGGCAGGGTGCTCAGGACAATACGTCTGGACAATGACACGACCGGGCTTGTCTCCCCTGCCGGCACGCCCACTCACTTGCTCCAGAAGTTGATACGTGCGCTCGGCGCTGCGGTAATCAGGCAGTTTGAGAGTCGTATCGGCATTAATGACGCCCACAACGGTAACATCAGGAAAGTCCAAACCCTTGGCTATCATCTGCGTGCCGAGCAAAACAGCACCCGTCGTCGAGGCAAACTCCTCAAGCAGCCTCTCATGGGCGCCCTTTGCCGAAGTCGTATCTGCATCCATGCGGATAACATGCGTACCATCCGGCATCACGGCCTTGAGCTCATCTTCAACTCTTTGAGTACCGGCGCCAAACTTGCGCAGATAAGGGCTTTGGCAGCGTGGACATGTGGGCGGCAGCGGCTCCTCATGGCCGCAATGGTGGCAGACGAGCTTGTTGCCGCGCTCATGATAGGTGAGCGATACCGAGCAATCAGGACATTCCGGGACGAAGCCACACTCACGGCAGAGGACAAAGTTTGCAAACCCGCGCTTGTTGAGCAGAAGGACAGATTTCTCCCCTGCATCGTGAGCAGCAGTGAGCGCGTCGAGTAAGCGAGCAGAAAACATAGAGCGTGAGCCGCCGCGGAACTCCTTGCCCATATCCACGACCTCTACCTGCGGCAGAGCCTGCCCCGTTGGACGCTCCGTAAGCTGAACACGATTCCAAATCCCATGCCCCAAATCCCGCTCGCACTGCGCGAGCGTCTCCAAACGCGGTGTCGCAGAGCCCAAAACAAGCGCAGCACCACGCAAGCGGCAAAGCTCGAGCGCAACGGCTCGCGCATCGTAGCGCGGGGACGAATCCTGCTTGTAGCTGCCTTCGTGCTCCTCGTCGATGATAAGCAGGCCCAGATTACGCAGCGGAGCAAACACGGAACTACGCGTCCCGATTACAACATGTGCGCCGCCTTTATGGATGACGTCCCACTGGTCGTAGCGCTCCCCGGCAGAGAGCCTAGAGTGGAGCACGGCCACGTCGTTACCAAAGCGCGATCTAAAGCGTCCTACAGTTTGCGGTGTGAGGGCGATTTCTGGAATAAGCACACAAGCGCTGCAGCCAGCGGTTAAACACGCCTCGATAGCCTGCAGATAGACCTCGGTTTTGCCAGACCCGGTAATGCCATCGATAACGACGGTTTGGACGCCGGCGTCGCTTGCGCCCTTACGTGCAGATGAGAACGCACTGTGAATAGCACAGACAGCCGCCTCTTGCTCGGCAGTCAGCAACTGTTTTGGAGCCAAAGAGCAATCCACACCTACAGCAGCCATGGCATCGCGCAACCTGCGACGTTGCTCTATGCGCACAACGCCCTTCTTCTCCAAGGTCTTGCATGTCTGGCTCGCATTGCCCACCTGCAGCGAAAGCTCTGCCATGCGCATTCCACCGCAGGCCAAAGCTTTGAGCACAGCCTGCTGCTTCGTGGCATTCGCAGGCGGTTCATAGCAACCGGCTTGCTCCGTTAAAAAGACCCAGCGGTCGTCAACGGGACCCACGCCGGGGCGCACGAGCGTCCACTCGCCCTCGACGCGTTTGATTTTGGGCGAGCCACCCGGAGGACAGAGTAATCGCACACATTCGGAAAGAGGAGCGGCATACTCGCGTGAGATCCATTCTGCCAACTGCGCGCCTGTCTCGTCGAAGTAAGAGCTGGATAGTATGCCAGCGAGCGGCTTCAAGCGCATGCCATCGAGGTTGCACTCCTTACACTCGCGCAGCGCCACCACATACCCGACAACAGGTCTGCTCCCAAACTCAACCGCGACGGCGCAACCCACCTCGACAGAGGAAAGCTGTGTGGGCACCGTGTAGTCGAAGGCCCGGTCAATTGCCCGGGCCGATACGTCGACTATGACAGACGCGATAAGCAAAATGCGCCTTTTTGATTACAAGCCAGCGGCATCGCGCAACTGCTCGACCCTGTTGATCTGCTCCCAAGGGAAGCCCTCGCGGCCAAAGTGTCCATACGCAGCTGTCTTGCGGTAGATAGGACGACGCAGGTCCAGGTCGCGGATGATAGCGCCAGGACGCAGATCGAAGGTGGCGTTGACGGCCTGCTCTATCAAAGCCTCGTCGACCTTATTGGTGCCGAAGGTCTCCACAAGCAGGCTCAAGGGTTTAGCCACGCCGATAGCATAGGCAATTTGGACCTCACAGCGATCTGCAAGGCCAGCTGCCACAACGTTCTTTGCAACCCAGCGAGCAGCATAGGCTCCGCTTCTATCGACCTTGGTGCAGTCCTTACCGCTGAAGGCGCCACCGCCATGGCGACCCATGCCGCCGTAGGTGTCGACGATAATCTTGCGTCCGGTAAGGCCGCAGTCTCCCATAGGACCGCCGACCACAAAGCGACCGGTGGGGTTGATGTAGACCTCGGCACCGTCCCAAGAAACACCCTCTTGGGCAAAGATTGGGGTGATGACATGCTCGATAAGATCTGTGCGAATCTGCTCAAGCTCTGCTTCCTCGGAGTGTTGTGTAGAGATGAGCACCTTCTCGACACCGACGGGCTTGCCGTCAACGTAGCGCACCGAGACCTGAGTCTTGCCATCAGGGCGCAGATAATCGAGAGTGCCGTCCTTGCGCACGGCAGTCAAGCGCTCGCTCAAGCGATGCGCGAGATAAATAGGCATGGGCATCAGCGTGGAAGTCTCGTTGCATGCGTAGCCAAACATCATGCCCTGGTCTCCGGCGCCGATGGCATCCAGCGGATCGGAGCCATCCTCGCGGAAGTCGGTGCTGTTATCCACACCTTGGGCGATATCCGGGCTCTGCTCGTGTATAGCATTGATGACACCACAGGTATCAGCGTCGAAGCCGTACTTTGCCCTCGTGTAGCCAATCTCGCGGATAACGTCACGCACGATTGTGTCCACGTCTATGTAAGCCTGCGTGCGCACCTCTCCCGCAACCATGACCAAGCCGGTGGTGACCATGGTCTCGCATGCCACACGCGCATTGGCGGGATTGGCGGCCACGCCATCAGGCGCAACATAACCCGCCTCTGCAAGCTCAATCTCCTTAGCAAATATGGCATCTACGATAGCATCGGAAATCTGGTCGCAGATCTTATCGGGATGTCCCTCGGTAACAGACTCGGATGTAAAAAGATAAGAGTTCTCACTCATGACTCAAACTCCAAACAGCTCCTTGCAAATAATCGAACAGCGCATAAGATACCACGGCGTCGCCTGCGTTGAGGCCACCTTGGGCACCCGCAACGCCAATAGCTACAGCTGCGTCCTTGTCAGGCTTCTGGATAGAGGCAGCCAACATGCTCGAAGGCAGCGCGCGTAGCTTGGCGCCCCTTTGGGGTCCTGACCAGGAGACCTTGCTGCAGCAAGTAGGGCTCATAGACGTCTTCCAAAGAGTCCGGCTCCTCGCCAAGCGCGCTTGCCAGCGTTGCCAAGCCAACAGGTCTACCCTCAAAAGTGCGCACAAGCAGCTCCAAAATCTTATTGTCCATAGGGTCGAGACCCTTGGCGTCAACCTCAAAGAAGGTAAGCGCATCGCGAGCAACAGACGCCGTGATTACACCATCAGCGCGCACTTGGGCATAATCGCGAACGCGCTTGAGCAAGCGGTTGGCAAGCCTTGGAGTAGCCCTGCTGCGCCGCGCTATCTCCATCGCACCGTCCTCATCGACCTCAATGCCCAAAATCGTAGCTGATCTAACCACAATAGCCTTGAGCTCTTGCGGCGAGTAGTAGTCGAGCCTGAAATTAGCTCCAAAGCGATCACGCAAAGGGCCGGTGAGCATGCCGCTCCTCGTTGTGGCAGCCACGAGCGTGAAGCGCGGTATATCAAGACGAATGGATCGAGCCGCAGGCCCCTGCCCGATGACGATGTCCAAGGCAAAGTCCTCCATGGCGGGATAGAGCACCTCTTCAACAGCACGGTTCATGCGATGTATCTCGTCGATAAAGAGGACATCTCCCTCCTCCAAATTAGTGAGAATGGCTGCAAGGTCACCCGCACGCTCTATCGCTGGGCCCGAGGTGGTCTTCATGTTGACGCCCATCTCGTTTGCCACCACACTTGCAAGCGTTGTCTTGCCAAGACCCGGAGGCCCGCTAAACAGCAAATGATCTAAGGGCTCTTCTCTGAGCTTTGCAGCCTTGATGAGAATGTCAAGGTTTTCCTTAATGCGCGTTTGGCCAAGATACTCAGACAATGTTTTTGGCCTAAGCGAAGGCTCTAGACGAGCTTCCTCGCAAGACTGTTGAGCATCTACAAGACGCTCCTTGGTGCGAGCGACACGTGAAGCCTCAAAATCATCTGACTCCCAATCCATCATCGACCTCCCGCCTGCCTAAGAGCAGCCTTGATAATATGCGCGGCGTCCATGCCACCCGCATCCAAGCCCTTGAGCGAGGCGGCAGCCTCCTCTTGCGTAAAGCCCATGGAGAGAAGCGCTGCGCGTGCGTCTGCAAGGGCGCTGCACTGAGCGTCTTGCGCGAGGCTCGACTCATCCTCTTGAACAAGGGCTCCTTTGAGCTCTAATACGACGCGTGAAGCCGTCTTCTTGCCGATACCAGGAACACGGCTGATGGCAGCGACATCGCCTTGCGATACATAGGTTGCAAGCTCTGGCGCGGTGTATGTAGACAAAGCAGCCACAGCCAGTTTGGGCCCTATCCCGCTTACACCGGTCAGGCTCAAAAAAACCGACTTCTCTTGCATATCCTTGAAACCAAACAAGGTTATCTTGTCGTCCTTTATATGCATATGCACATAAACCAGACACTCCTCTCCCACTGCGGGCATGCTCGCTAACGCCTTTGACGACATATAGAGCTCGTAGCCAATGCCGCCTGCCTCGAGCAGGAGCGTATAAGCACTCGAAGCGGCGACCGTACCCCTTAAAAACGCAATCATCGTTTGGCCTCTCCCATCGCCGCAATCTTTTTAGTCCAAGCGTCGCGCTCGTTTGAATGCAGATGCATGTGCCTGTTCATCCTGCGCGCAGCGGTATCAATATCCTTGAGCCTTGCATGGCACACAGCCGCAGCTAGGGCGTCTGCAGCATGATCCGGCTGCGGAACATGGTCTAGTCCCAAGACAGAGCGCACCATGTATTGGACCTGAGTTTTATCTGCTGCACCTGTACCAACAAGCGCCTTCTTTATCTGCATGGGCGTGTACTCGCCAATCCTAATCTGGCGCCTGCCAACAGCCACCATGACGGCTCCCCTAGCATGGGCTGTAGCTATGGCGCTTTTGGTGTTGACGCCAAAGTAGATTCCTTCTATGCCAAGCTCGTCTGGTTGATAGCGCTCCAAAACCGCCTCAATCCTGTCGCAGATTACGCAGAGCCGGTAAGCCAAGTCATTGTCCGGGGATGTTTCTATGCATCCGTAGGCGAGCGGAGATATCTTTGACCCGCGCTCCTCTATGACACCCCAGCCGGTATGCGCCAAACCGGGGTCTATGCCCAAAATCACCGTAGATGCCAATTTAATTCCTCATAGCTCAAACATTTGTTCGATTCTAACATACACAAGCAAGCTTTGCGCGAACGTTTTGGAATTTCCTCGGCAAAATAAAAGCCGCTCGCACCAACTCGCCTTGCCAAAGCAAGACATGCAGCGCAAGCGGCCTTAAAGAGCGATGATTGAATCGGCCTACTCCTCGAGAGCAGCCGCAATCTCCTCGGTAATCTCCATGGTGTGAGACACTGCCTGGACGTCGTCGAAGTCCTCCAAGCGATCGATGAGACGCTGGACCTTCTTCGCGTCCTCAACGCTCACGGCTACAGGGTTGGTTGCCTCCATGATGAGCTCTGCGCCCTTGACCTCGATGCCTTGTGCCTCGATGCCGGATTTGACAGCCATGAGATCAGTGGGGGCAGTGTAAACGAGCCAATCCTCATCTGCATCGATGTAGTCGTCCGCACCGGCCTCGGCCACGACCATCATGAACTCGTCCTCGTCTGCAGGGGCGTTCTGCTTGTCGGCGACCTTCTTGCCGTCACCCTCGATTACCTTCTCGATGGTAATCTGGCCCTTCTTCTCAAACTGGAAGGCAACAGAACCGCTGGTGGCCAAGCTACCGCCCGACTTGTTGAAAGCGCTGCGAACGTCGGCAGCGGTGCGATTGCGATTATCGGTCAGACACTCGACGTACATGCCGATGCCGGCAGGGCCATAGCCCTCGTAAATGACGGTCTCCCAAGAGGCAGCGTCTCCGCCGGTGCCAAAGGCCTTATCGATAGCGACCTGAATCTTGTCCTTGGGCATGGAATAGCCCTTGGCCTTAGCAATAGCAGCGGCAAGAGAGGCGTTGTTGTCCGGGTTGGGATCGCCACCCTCCTTAGCTGCGACAGTAATCACGCGGCTCAGCTTGGAAAACAGCGCAGAGCGCTTGGCGTCCTGGGCGCCCTTGCGGTGCTTCGTGGTTGCCCATTTAGAATGTCCGGACATATCTACCCCTTCCTTATCTAATAGTCTCTGAGTGGGAAGCTGTGTGAGACAGCAATGTTTTAGAACAGACAAACGTTTAGTTTACTACTGATGGTCCTGATAATTAAGGCCTTCTTGCGGTTTTTTGCGCTTAAAGGCATACACGATAAGCAGCACGCCGGCAACGAGCATGGGTATGCACAGCAGCTGACCCATAGTGCCCCAATCGCCAAAGAAATACCCGATTTGTGCATCAGGTAGGCGAACGAATTCTATGCCTATCCTGCAGCACGCATACAAGCACAAAAAGACGCCGAAGAAAAAGCCACGCGGCCGGGCGGGCACACGTCGGGCGAGCACGGTCATCACAATAAAGAGCACGATACCCTCGAAGAATGCCTCGCAAAGCTGCGACGGCGTGTACATAACGCCGCATCCCAAGAAGTCGACACCCCACGCGAGCTGTGTAGGTGCCCCGTAGAGCTCGCCGTTCACGAAGTTAGCGCAACGTCCGAAGAAAAGCCCCACAGGAGCCGCGCAAGCAACGAGGTCTGCAAGGGTGAGAAGCGGCATGTGACTTGCCTTGCAATAGACAAGCCCGCCGATAAAAGCCCCAACAAGCCCGCCGTGAAAAGACATACCGCCGTTGGACAAAGCCAAGACCTCGGCAGGATGAGCAAGGTAGTAGCCGTCGCCGTAGAACAGGCAGTAGCCCAGTCTAGCTCCGACGATGATGCCCAACGCAATAGCGGTGACAGCGCTCACAACGTCGTAAGCGTCAAAGCGAATACGCCACCTTCTTGCTGTGAGCGCGATTACGAAACCCGCGCACACGAAGCCCAGGATATAGGCCAAGCCGTACCAACGCACGGTAAAAGGCCCCAGGCAAAACGCTACTGGATCGAGAGTTTGGTAGAAGTCGTTAAGCATAGGCTGCATGGTACCATTGATACCTGCTCTACAAGCTGCAACAGACTGAAAGGACGCCTGCTTTGGAAATCAAATCCCATTACTCCACAATCGTTGTAGGAGCAGGTCCCGCAGGCGTTATGGCTTCTGTCTACGCATCGGCCCTTGGAGACGTACTCTTGGTAGACGCAATGTCCATGCCAAGGCACAAGAGCTGTGGTGGCATGCTTAACGAGTACGCGCAAGAGTTTTTGGCCAAAGCAGCAGATGTCCCCAAAGACGTCATCAGCAACCCCGAGTGGATAAACTTCCGCTTCTACGATTGGGATCGCAAGATTAAGAAGGCCACGTCGCTGAGGTTCATGAACGTAGACCGCGTCAAGTTCGACGACTGGCTGATGGGTATGCTGCCAAGCAACGTCACCGTCTTAGATCAGACGCGCTTCGTTTCCCTTGAGCAAGACGCCGCCAAGGTCACGGCAACCTTCAAGAGCTCTGCCACGGCCGACGCGCAGCCCTTCACCGTGGAGGCAGATTACCTCATCGGCTGCGACGGCCCCCGCTCGAGCGTAAGGCGCGCGCTTCCCGTAACCCAGCTCAAGCTCTATAAGACCCTGCAAGAGTTTTTGCCCATACATCAAGACGCACAACCGTACTTCGACTGCCTGTACTCCAGAAACATTGCTCCTAGCTACGGCTACGGCTATCTCATACCCAAAGACGATGCCGTTATCATCGGCTCTGTGTTCTTCCCGGGGTCAAAAAACTGCGCTCAAGCTCATGAAGCCGCGATTGCTGAGTTCAGGACGCGTTACGGCTACGGATACGAGCAGCTGCGCCCAAGAGAGGCCTGGACAGCCGTCAAGGTCAACAGCGCCAAGGACATAGCTGGCGGATCAGGCAGAGTGCTCCTTGCCGGAGAGGCCAACGGCATCATGTCGCCCTCATCAGGTGAAGGCATATCCTTTGCCCTCAACAGCGGCAAGCTGGCCGGTTTAGCCGTCTCAACCCATGGCAAGCACAAGGGCGCAGGCCAGCAACCGCTCGAGGCCTACCGAGCATCGCTCAAGACAATAAAGGCCTGCATCGGAAGAAAGCTCAAGTACTTCCCCGTTATTAACTCGCGTCTGGGCAAATGGCTTGGCGGCAACTCACCGGCCTTCTTAGTCGACGCTGTAGCACATAGGATTTAAGACGAGCTCCAACGAGCGAATAGCTACCACACACACAACACGCGTTTGCCGCCACGGACAACAAAAAGCCCCTGCGAGGTTTCAAGAACCATACGCAGGGGCTAGTCAGTCAAAAGGCACGATTACATGAGCTCTTCCGGAGAAACGGTCTTTTCTTCGACGACGTTGCCATCATCGTCCAAAACAGCAACCTTAACCTCGTTAGATGCAAACTCTTGGCCGCTCAAATCGGGCAAGACGCGCTCAACGCCGGGAACATGCTCTTTGAGCACGCGCTCAATGCCCTGAGAAATAGTAAGCGACGACATCGGGCAGCCAACACAGGCGCCTTGGAGGGCGACGTAGACGATACCTTTGTCGTCGTCGACCTCTGTCACTTCCACATCACCGCCATCAGCTTGAAGCTGCGGACGGATTCGCTCCATAACGTAGCCGAGCATACCCCTATCGATCATGGCTGTTCCTTTCTTGTCGCGCCCAATCGTAAAGGGCATTCGTAAGATAAACGAATGATAGCCTATCACCAAAGCAAAGCGTTGTCTCGCATTTGCATACGCATCGTAACTAAACGCAAAAAGGGCTAACCAGCACATACAGAGCGCTGTATATACTCATACGACAGAATAGGACTCGTGGATACAGCGCGCTCAGGGCTAGCTAAGGTGCTGACGGCGGAGAGACTCTCTGTCAAGGGATCAAAGAAACCTTACGATGAATTACATTATGAAGATAGACGGCAACCGAGCCTGACAAGACGCGCATTCAGCGCCTACACAAAGAGGAGCACCGCAAACAAATGCCAAACTACGAAGGGATATACCGCATCGTAGGAAACTCGAGGCGCAACAATCTCATTAATCCCATGGTCGCCGTTTTGGGCGAGGCTTTGACCGACGCTCGCAAAAGGCTAAAGATAACCCAGAGGGAACTCGGCAAAAGCATGGGCTTAAATCAAAGCGAGGTCTCTAGAATCGAAGGCGGCATAGTGGAATACGGCGTCGATAGACTCATCGACTACCTCAAGGGACTGGGCGGGGCCACACTGCGGCTCAGGGTCAACAACGAGCTATGCCAGAGCAACCAAGAGCGAATGTTCTCCAGCTTCTCTGTCGTCTCCTTCGTTAAAAACGACACGTGCATCTCAACCTCGTTCGCAGACATCACAAAGACCTTCTACCACGACCATATAGAGCTGGATATAAAGCAAAAGAGCGTAAAGTCGCTAAAAAATATGTAGAAACGACAGCGCTGTGTTCAACAGCAAACCAAAAGCTGCGTCGCAAGCGCCCTAACATTTTCCGTTGAGATACGTAGTGGCTGAACTTGTTCAGCCACACGCTG
>CAYQLX010000002.1:0-5963 GCA_964418305.1 uncultured Coriobacteriaceae bacterium
TGGTCACAAAGTGCGGGATAGGGTACGAGTGCGTGCCCGGTTGAGAGAGTTTGTGACCATTCGGACCATGAATCGAACTCGCGCGCGACCGAAATGGTCACAAAGTGCGGTATTGGGTACGCGGCGATACCCAGTTGAAGGGGTTTGTGACCACGCGGGGTTCGAAGACAGCAATTCAGGCGACGTTTTGGTCACAAGTGACGGTATTGGGTACGGCGCCATGCCCGGTTCCGCACTTTGTGACCACACATACAGCTGCAGCACGCGCTCCCACCACGCCACACGCTTCGCTGCCCCCTGCTCCCCTAATCCTCGGAGCGGACGCGCCCTAAGCCATAGCGCTCCAAGAACTGATTGGTCAGAGCAAAGGTAACGGGATTGCGCAGACGGCGGCGCACAGCAGTAGTGCCATCGCAGCTCGCGCAGTCGCAGCGACAATTCGGCACCCGCAAAGTTATAGACATGCTCGCTTCTGTAAAATATAATGCTAACGTTAATAATGCACGTGTGCATACAAGGAGCAATCATGTTTGTAGGTAGAGATAATGAGCTTGCTCGTCTAGAAAAGCTTTATTCAACTGGCGCGTTTCAAATGGCTGTTGTCTACGGCCGCAGACGTGTGGGAAAGACAACGCTCGTGCATGAATTCGCCAAATCAAAGCGAACGTTGTTCTTTACGGCACTCGAACAAACCGACAAAGACAACCTCGCGGATTTCAGCGCAAAGATATGGCAGTTTTTCGACATGCCACAAGCAGGCGCATTCCAATCGTGGTCAGCTGCCATGGAATTCATCGCAAACCAAGCTTCAAAAGAGCGGTTCGTGTTTGTGTTCGACGAGTTTCCCTATGCTGCCGCCAGAAACGAATCGCTGCCATCTGCCCTGCAGATTTGCATCGACTCAAAGCTCAAGCAAACCGGTCTCTTCATAGTGCTATGCGGCAGCAACCAAGGGTTCATGGAAAGCGAAGTGCTCGGTCGTAAAAGCCCTCTTTACGGCAGACGCACTGCGCAAATCAAGCTCGAGCCATTGGGCTTTATCGATGCCGCAAAGATGCTGCCCGGGCTCGGCGCCCAAGAACATTTTCGTTATTACGGCTGCTTTGGCGGCGTGCCCTATTACCTAGAGCAAATCGACAAAAGCCTCACGTTCTGGGAGAACGTAACCGAGCTCTACTTTGATGCTACAGGCTTTCTATACGATGAACCGTACGGCCTGCTGCGACAAGAATTCAAAGAACCTGCTTTGTACAACTCGATTTTGCGCGCAGTCGCAGGCGGCGCTAATCGCATGACAAACATCGCAGACCAGACCGGCATTGAACGAACCTCGCTGCCACGCTATCTAAAATTCTTGCTTGACCTGGGAATTATAGAACGCGTTGTCCCCTTTGGTGAAAACCCGAGCAGCACCAAAAAAGCCCTCTATCGAATCAAAGAGGCCTGTTATGACTTCTGGTTCAATTTTGTTATGCCAAAAACAGGCGAGATTGAGCAGGGCTTGGGTGAAGCCTCGGCCAAGGCCATCGGCGAGCAGCGCCTAAGCGATTATCTAGGTCACAGGTTTGAGCGAGTTTGCGCAGAATGGCTCGTCATGCAGGCAAACGCAGGAAACCTCCCTATCGCCGCAACAAGCGTAGGCGCTTGGTGGGGAACCAATCCAACCCTGCAAGAGCAAGACGATATCGACGTTATAGCTGCAGACACAACAAACAAGCTGTTGCTTATCGGCGAGTGCAAATACCGAGAGTCGTTCGATGAGAGCGACGTTCTAAAAAAGCTTAAGACACGCCGGGATCTTGTCAAAAACTATGAGACAGTCGCCGAATACATATTCAGCAAACATCCACTGTCTGATGCAACGCAACGGCGAATGAAAAAAGACTCTAGGTACTGCAGCGTCGATTTAGAATCGATGTACCAGAAATAGAGGCAGGAAGGCCGGTGCAGTTGCTGTCGCATTAGAGCCGCGCACAGGAGGAAGAAGCACGTGGACAAGCAGGCACGAACAGAGCAGGCAGCGCGCTACCTGCAGCTAAACCGCGAGCTACGATGCACGCTAGGCATCAGCGCAGACGCTGTGCTCGATCCCGTGCCCCTAGGCGCCGGTGAGCACAACGACAACTTCGTCTTTACCGACCCTGCAACCAGCACACGCTACGTCCTGCGCATTAACATCGTGCCGCAGCGCTTCCACAAAGACCAGGTAGCCTACGAGTTCGCCGCACTCAAAGCCCTTGAGCTCAGTGGCTGCACGCCCGCGCCCCTCTACGCCGACAGCTCCAAGAACCTGCTGCCCCACGGCGCCATGGTCATCGGATTTTGCGCGGGGCAGGAGCTCGACTTCGACAACTTGCGTAGCAGCGACCTTGCCCGTTGCGTGCGCCTCATGGCCCGCGTGCACAGCGTGCCCGTCGCCGCAGACTGCCCGCTCTTTACCCCCAAAGACCCGCTCCAAGAGCTCTTTGACGAATGCATGGAGCGCTTTGAGGTCTATCGCACGTCGGGCTTTGCCGACGAGCGCATCACCCGATGGGCGCAAGCCTTTGCCAACGCCGCACACAAGCAACTGGATTGCGGGCTGGGCTGCAACCAACGTCACATCATCAACACAGAGACGCTGCCGTCACACTTCTTGCTGCCGCATGACGTGCAAAGTGCAGAGGACGGCTACTTCATCGACTGGGAGCGCCCGCTTGTAGGAGACGTAGCCCAAGATCTGGCGTACTTCACCTCCCCCACCACGACGTTTTGGGACAGCAGCTACCTCATGTCGCCCGGTCAGGGCCTCGAGCTTATCGAGGAGTACTGGGATATCGTGGATGACCGCTTTGAGCGCGGCGACTTTGATCGCCGCTACAAAGCATGGCGGATGATGACGGCGCTGCGCTCCACGATGTGGTGCTGCAAAGCCTACGCGCTGCAGCAGGCCAAGACGGGCGCGTATCTTTCGCCCAAAGCAGCTGCCAAACTGCCGATCTATCTATCCGATGAGTTTATGGAGCGCATCGCAGCAGAGTGCTTTGGACTGTAAGCTGCGGCTTCTACTGTCGTGCTCTCACTGCAGCTGCTACTGCCGCGCCTAATCGCTAGCGGGCTCGGTGAGCGCCTCGCGCAGCTCGCAGCAACGCTGCTCGTCGTAACCCAGCACGTTGCTCATAAACTGCTCCATCCCGCCGTAGCGCTCGTCGACCGACTCATAAAACGCCTGCAGATTTTGCGGACGGGCGCGATGGTTGTTGGTCACCACCCACGCCGCCTGCTCATCGCCGCCCATGAGACGCTTAAAGCGCGCGAAGGTCGACTCAATGTTCTTATCGCGCCCCACGTTAGTGAGCAGGTAATCAGCGAGTATGTCATCTTTGCTCGCGCCCAACACCGTTAGAACCAGCAGCGCCAAGATGCCGGCGCGGTCCTTGCCGCCGCTGCAGTGCTCGTAGACAGGCTCGCCCGCCATAGCGCACGCAAAGATCTGGTCGAGCGCCGCACGCATCTGAGCAGCAGTAAGCGGGTTGGGCATGGCACGGTAGAAATCGTCGGGATCGCACACGATGTCATGCCCGCTTGGAACACTACCGGGAACGGAGCGCGTGTACTCGATACCCACCTTCTCCAAGTCATAGAAGGGAATATGCAGATTGATTGCTCCGGGGATGGACACGTCGGGCTTGGCCTCGCGCTCCCATCCGCAGCGCACGTCCACAATGCAGCGTAGGCCCAGCTGCTCGCTCAGCTTTTGCACGTCTGCTGCGCTGAGCTTGCACAGGGCGTCGCCGCGATAGACAAGCCCGCGCCGTACTACGCGCCCGCCGGCGACGGGGATGCCCCCTAAATCGCGCACGTTGGTCGCGCCCTCAAGCTCAATTTCCCTCAATGTTTGCCTCTCGATGCCTCTACGCTACGGGCAATGCGCCCATAGTCAAACGTCGCCTATGGTAGCGCATATCTGGCAGCCAACCGCAGCACGATTGCGACGCTACCCACTCTGAGGCACAGTGTCGCCGGCCCCGATTCAAAGCAGCAGGCACGCAGATTACTCTGCAAGGCACGACCAGCGTTTTACCGCCACCGTTTTACCGCCATTTTTTACCGCCAATGGCGGTAAAACGGGATTGAATGCGCTAAATGGCACGCTCTATCGCTGCGATCTTGCGCGCTGCGGCAAGCAGGCGGTACTCATCGGCATCCAAAGACGCGAGCCCAGCTGCTTGCACGGCAGCACGACACAGCTCCATAAAGGACGTCGCGCTTTGATAAAAACATTCACGCGCATAATCGCCAGACCCACTTGCCGCTGCCAGGCCATCAGCATAAAGCGCCCAAGAGACAGGGTTGCGTGCGTCATCGCCTTCCAGCACAAGCTGCAACACGTGCGCCTGCCCGGCGTCTGCAAGCTCATGCTCCAAAAGCTCGACAGAGTAGCGCATCTGATGCCCCAGGTTGCCCTTGGCCATGCCCGATGCCACGCCGTGCGGCACGTCAATCATGTGCATCTGCTTGGGCTCACATGACAGATGGAAGAACTTGCGATTTGCGTTGTTTGTGCATACAGAAGAATTGCCCATGTCAGGCTCCTTTCATCGATGTTGGCATTGCCACCGTTGCCTTGCGGCTGGTTGGCGCTGGGATCATTGAGCCAACTCTCTACCCCAGCTCTGGATAAAATACGCCCGCCTTTTGCGAGCGCCGCCACTATAACACACTCGAGCCAAAGGCTGCATACACGGACAGGGTGCCTATCTGCGCGCGCGAGCAATACTGAACCGCGGCAAGATGTTTCGACTACGCGGCCTAACGGCCGCTCCGCTCAACATGACAGAGTTATGCAAGCACGCTGAAAGCTACCCCCACCCACGGGTACCGCATGCTGTCGCCTATAATGGCAGGGCGCGAGCTACTAGCAAAGGAGGTGGCCATGCTGTATCAGCTAATGAACAAAGACGTTGTCGTCGCCACGTACACAGAACGCGAGAAGATCGACGATTTCTACTACGAGCTTGTCGAACAGCTTGACCCCTATCTTCCTTATGGCTTTGCAGATATCAACGACTGGATTGACGGCCGCCAGATTGCCAAGCACCGCAGCGCCATACAAAAGCTGATGCGCGAGCTGGGCTTGGTCACGCGCCATGACTTTATCGGCATGGTCCGCTGTCTGGCACTCACCGACACCTTTTGGATGAAGCGCGAGGATGAGGCTTTGAGCTGGGCGGATGTCTCCCTCTACCGCAATCCCTTTGACGATGTCATCGCGCGCATTGCCTTTGACGGCACGGGCATGTGCGGGCGCCAAAACTCCCCCACCTCCCCCGAGTTCGCCACGTCGGGCTCGTTTGCCAAATGCTGGGTGCGCGAAGGCGAGCAAATCTCGCTCCTTAAGCGCGGCTCGAGCGGCTATGCAAACGTCGGCTTTGAGCCGTATTCAGAGAAGCTCGCTTCTAACCTGCTGCAGGCGGCAAATATCGAGCACGTCCCCTACTCCCTCATGAGGTTTCATGGCAAGCTCGCCTGCAAGTGTCCCATTTTCACCTCGGAAGAAAGTGGCTTTGTCCCCGCGCATCGCTTCTTTAACCGCAACTTTGGTGTCGATGACATGCTCGAATTCTCCGCTGCACACGGAGGCGAAGAAAACTTCCGCGAAATGATTGTGATGGATGCCGTCATGGCCAACGTTGACAGGCATTCCGGCAACTACGGCTTTCTGGTTAACAACGCCACGGGAGAGATCGCGCGCATGGCGCCATTGTTCGACCACAACATGGCTTGCCTGCCCATGATGATGGAGACAGACGACTTCGAGGAGTGCCTCGGTGCCATTGGACCCAAGATTGGGTCCGATTTTGTGCAGATTGCACGCAAGATGATGACGCCCGCCATCCGCGCCAAGCTCATCGAGCTTAAAGACTTTGAGTACGAAGATCCCGGTTTCGATTACCCGCAATGGAAACTTGATGCCGCCAATC
>CAYQLX010000002.1:6063-44957 GCA_964418305.1 uncultured Coriobacteriaceae bacterium
ATCGTGCATTGCCTGCAGGACCTCGATGAGTTCGAGCTCATCGACTGGCTTGACTAGGGTAGCCGCCTTGCAGCGCCCTGCAACCTAGCAGACGATGCAGAAACATCGGCAGATTCGCAGGTTCTTTACGTAGGGGTCGAACTTGTTCGACCCACGATGCATTGGCCCTAACATTTCTGTATTTGCATCGTGGGGCGGAATGAATTCCGCCCCTACGTATGGGGGTGTGCAGCCCTTGCGCACGGTAGAATGGACACGGCAAATAAGGGGGCGGCATGGGCGACAAAGCCAACACAGGCGACTTTAACACCTGGCTTAAGCAGGAAAAGCAGGCAGTGGATGACTGCGCCATAGCAGCAGATGCGCAGGTTGGCGAGCCGGCAGACATAAGCGAGCTCGTCGAGTCTCAAGCAGCGCAAGCGCGTGAATTCCTCCGGCGCACAAAAGACGGCATGTCATCGGCAAAGCAAGAGCGACGACAAGCCAAAGAGCAGCTTGAGCGCGAGAAGTGCGAGCAAGAGCAGGCGGCCGAGCAAGCGCATCAAGAGAAGCTCGAGCGCCAAATGCGTGAGAAGATTGCCGAGGTGAACCGCAGGCACGGCATCGTCGAGGAAAAGCGCACTTGGCGCAGCGATGCCATGGAGCATATGACAGACCGTGAGTACGCCGATTGGTACGACAACTACTACTTCGACCCCGATAAGCCGTTCTAGGAACTAGCACCATAAACTGCGGCCCCTCGTGGAGCTGCGAAATGCGCGGTGCAACACCCCGTCCTTAGCAACTCGTTCTAGGAGCTAGCGCCCTCAACTTCTTGCGGCTTAGGCGCCGGCTTGGCTACAAGCACCATCATGATGAGGATGGCAACGCAACCCACTAGATCTGCCGGGCTTGCAACCGTACCCAGCCACAAGCAGCTAAACACCATGCCGCTCACAGGCTCGAACACACCCACCAAGCTGGCCTTGACCGCGCCGGCCTCTTTAACACCCTGCAGGTAGACAAAGTAAGCAATCACGGTACCCACGAGCACCACACCAGCAAAGACCGCCCAACCCTGTAGCGGCATGCTCACATGGGCCTGCCACGGCTTGGCAAAGGGCGCCAGCATAACGGCCGCCAAGGTCATAGCGCATCCGTTGGTGATGAAGCTCCCATACTTATCCAGCAACTTGACGGGCAAGAGGTTGTAGCCCACAAGCGACAGAGCATTGCCAAGGCCCCATGCAAGGCCGATGGCGCTGATTCCCAAAGAGCCAATTTTGCCCTGCGTGGCAATAGCGGCCGTGCCAAAGAGCGCCAAGATGAGCGAGGCAAGCTCAACACCCGACGGCGCACGACGGCCGCGCACGCAAATAATGATGACGATGAACACAAGGCCCACCTCTTGCAAGAGCAGTGCGTTGCCGGCGCCAAGGTAGCTCACCGACGACATATACGTCACCTGAATCAGCACGACACCCACAAGCGCAAAGGCAACGAGGCGCAGCAGCATGGGCGCGTCTGTAAACAGCTGGGCAAGGCGCTTGCGGTCTGTGACCAGCGCCACGATGATGAAGATGGGACCTGATATAACCGTGCGCATGAAGGCCAGCCACACGACGTCGATATGATAATTAGTTGTGAGATAGCTCACGCACGTAGCCGAGAAACCCCAGCACACAGCACCCAGAAAGGCGAGGAAGACTCCCCTCGCCGCGTGGTTGCCGTTACTGCCCTCTGTTGTCGTCATCTATTGCCCTTTCCTAGCGCGCTTCCTAACGCACAACCTCTGCCATGCTCGCTAAACGAGCGCCAGCAAGCGATTATACGTTGAGCATCTGCGCACGCGACACTAAACCGCGCGCGATTTGCGCTCGATGATCCCGTATCGCGGGCCAAGCACGGCAACAGCCGTGACGCCGCAGATGGTCGCCAGCACCTCTGCGACTAGGACAGAGAACCAGATGCCATCAGCCCCAAAGATCAAAGGCAGCGTCATCACACAGCCAACCTCAAAGACAATGGTGCGCGTAAAGGACAGCACGGCACTGACAATGCCGTTTGACAGAGCCGTGAAAAGCGACGAGTTATACATGTTGAAACCCATGAGCAAAAACACCATCGCATAGATGGAGAAGGCATGCGCCGTGAGTTGCTGCAGGTCATGGTCGTATCCAACAAAGATGCTCGTCAGCGGTGTGATAAGCAGATGGGACAAAATCAGCATCACCACGCCCGTCACACCCATGATGCAAAGGCTCTTCTTAAACAGACTGCGCATCTCAACTTTGTTTTGCGCGCCATGCTGAAAGCTCATCAACGGCGCCGTGCCGACGCAATACCCTATGAAGATTGCAGCAAATATCGTCGACACATAGGCGATAGCGCCGTATGCGGCAACGCCGTTTTCACCTATCAGCGAGAGCAGCTGCATGTTGAAGACGATAGTCACCACAGAGATGGAGATGTTGGACACCATCTCAGAGCTGCCGTTACCCAGCGCCTCGCCCAAGTAGCGCAGGTTGAAATGACAACGCCCCAGATGCAAAAGCGAGCTGTTGGGCAGGGCAAAGTACACCAGCGGGATGAGGCCGCCGCATGCGACTCCTATAACCGTAGCGATAGCAGCACCCTTAATGCCCCAGCCAAAAACCGCCACAAACAAGAAGTCCAATCCGATGTTCGCGATACCGGCTGCAACGCTGGTCCATAGCGATACCGAAGGTTTGCCAGAGGCTACAGAGAGCCCCTGGAACGAGTACTCAAGCGAGTCGAACACCAAGCCCATCATCAGAATCGTGCCGTACTCGACGCTCAGATCCAAAAGCTCGCCTTGCGCACCCATGAGCGTGAAGATATGCGGGAGCAGCGGGATGCCCACCAAGGTGAGGATGATGGCGATAACGATGGTGGCGTACACAAACAACGAGAAAAGCCGGCTTGCGAGCTCGGGGTTACCGGCGCCGTTTGTCCTAGAGACAATCGCCGAGCCGCCCGTTCCTATCATGTAGCCGAAGGTCCCCAAAATCGTATACACCGGAAAGGCAAAGTTCACCGCCGCCAACGCAGTGGAGCCCACGAAGTTGGAAACAAAGAAGCCGTCGGCTATCTGGTAAATAGCCATGAAGATCATGGTCCCTACAGATGGAGCGGCATACTTGAGAAGACCTGCGATGCCAAAATGCACCGACAGGTCCGGGGTCTTCTTTTTCTTAGAGATTTTTTCTTGTTTGTTGTCGCTGCTGCTGCACAGCATAAATAACACCAACGTTCAAATAGTTTGGATACCAAAAGCGGCGCCGAGCCTCAAAAGCCTGCGCCACTTAAAACTCCCGACAGATGCTCGTTATGAATCTACGCGATTTCTTTCAGGCGCTGGCTGTCTCGCTTGCCGTTGGGAAGGCTTGGGATTGCCTCCAAAAAGATAACCTCGTCAGGAAGCGAGCCCTTCTCCAGCTTGTTTGCACCAAAGGCACGCAGCTCCTCGTAGGTGACCTTGCACCCACTCTCCAAAGTGGCAAAGAGACGCACGCGCTCACCAAGCTCTAGGTCGGGTTTGCCGATGACCGCGCAGTCCTTGATAGCCGGATGGGACAGATAGACTTTCTCCACCTGAGCGGGGTAGATGTTAAGGCCTCCCCTGACGATGATGTTTTTCAAGCGTCCCAACACATAAAGGCGCCCGTCGTCGTCAAGGCGTCCTACATCGCCCGTCCCAAACCACTCGCTCGTGTCATAGCTCGTCTTTTCATCATGATCGGTCGTGCGGATGTAGCGCATGAGCGACGGCGTCTTGGTCAAAATTTCCCCCGTAGCGGGATCTATTTTAAGCTCGGCACCTTGAATAGCTTTGCCCGAGCTTTCCAGACGCGTCTCCAAGGGGGCGTCGGGGGACTCAACCGTCAGTGTAGCTGCCGTCTCGGTCATGCCGTAAGACAGCACGATACGGCAGCCTGACAGCCTCTCGTACTCTGTCAGCACCGATTCACAGCATGCGTCGCCGGCAACCATGCACACACGCGTAGCCGCGGCCTCGCGAGCTTCGGGGCCGGCCTCTCTCATAACAGCCAGCTCCCTGATAATCATCGTCGGCACGCAAAAACGCACAGCCGGCTTCAAAGAGCCGATCAACTGTAGAGAGGATTGAACGGAATACTTCCTAAGAACGGCCCACGTAGAACCGTGCAACAGGGCACTGACCATGGCCACAAACCCATAAACATGGAAAACAGGCACAGGCGCGTACAAGACGTCCTCCCCCGTCATACCCAAAGTCTGCGTAAGTCTAGTGGCGTTGTATGTAAACGACGACATAGCGTTGGCAATCGCCTTGGGAGCACCAGTCGAGCCGCTGGAGAAGAGCACCACGTCCTCATCAACCTTGCGCGAAAAAGAGGTCTCACCTGCGCTTGCAGAGGCTGCAGAGCGAGCCTTAGCAAGCGAGGTTGCATCCGACGCGTCGCCGTCGAGGTAGAGGAAAGGAACCTCGACGCCGTCACGGCGGGCAGATGCACACGAGGAAGCATCTTCGAACACAATCAGCGATGGCTTGAGGAATGCTGCATCATCTGCCACATGGTGATCTGTCAGAGAAGGAGCCCTCATGGCGATGTTCAAGCCCAAGTAATCGGCCGCGCTCAACAGGGCGGGGACCTCTGCCCTGTTGGGAACGTAGAACAGCACGGTGTCACCTTGCTTCAACCCGAGCTCTTCTCTAAGCCATGCGGCCACGGCCAATGCGAGCTCAAAGGCGTCTTTGTACGACATCGTGTCGCGCTCGCTTGCAACAACGGGCTTATCAGGGTGAGTAGCAGCGCCTTTTGCCAAAAGGGCGAGGAGAGAGGGCGCCTGGGCAGCAGGCGCATCAACGCCTGTCTGCTCTTCAAGCTGCTTGTCATATTGCGCTGTCATAAACGTCCCCTCCCCCGTTTTGAATCTAAAATCTAGGCCATCAAGGTATCGCCCAGGCCGTCCCAGTCCTCCTGGAACAAAGCCGCGTCCATGGTCTTAAGGTTGCTGCTAACCGCCGGCTTGAAGCCCATGTGAGCGATGACGTCGCGCTCTAGGTCGATACCGGGCGCGACCTCAGTCACGGTCACAACGCCGTCGATAAGCTCCAGCACGCAGCGCTCGGTGATGTACATGATCTTTTGGTCCTTGCCAGCACTCTTGCCGGCAAAGGTGATCTGCTGGACATGCTCGACAAACTTCTGAGCGCTGCCCTCCTCAACGATCTTGACCTGGCCGTCGACAATCTCCTCCTTGCACTTGGCCATGAAGGTGCCAGCAAAGACGACCTTTTTAGCCGACTGCGTAATGTCGATAAAGCCACCGGGGCCGGAGAGGCGATTGCCAAACTTAGAGACGTTGACGTTGCCCTCCGTGTCAGCCTCTGCAAGACCAAGCACCGTGATATCCAAACCGCCGCCGTCGATGAGGTCGAACATGTCGTTGTGGACCATCACGCACTCGGGGTTGTAGTTAGACCCAAAGTTGGGAAGTGCCGCAGGCACACCGCCCACGCCGCCGGCCTCTGCGGTAAGCGTAATCTCGCTCGCGAGGCCTGCCTCGGCGACGATGGAGGCAACGTCAGCGGGGATGCCGACGCCAAAGTTAGCCACATCGCCTTGGCGAAGCTCCTGGGCGCAGCGGCGGCAGATGACCTTGCGCGGGCTCAAATCGAGCACGGGCAGCTGGTCGAGCGGCTTTCTGAGCTGACCGCTAAAGGACGGCTCGTAGTAGACGCCCTCGGTCTGCCAGCAGCAGGACTTATCAGTTGCCTGGACAACGTAATCAACAACGATGCCAGGGATGCGCACGTCCTTGGGATTAAGCGTGCCTTTTTGCGCCAGGTACTCCACCTGAACGATGACGATACCGCCGGAGTTGTGGGCGGCCATGGCCACGGCCAGACCCTCGTTTTGGACGCTTTCCTTCTCGAAGGTGATGTTGCCGTTTTCGTCGGCGGTAGTGCCGCGCAGCAAGGCAACGTCAAGCGGGAAGCTCTTGTAGAAGAGGTACTCCTCGCCCTGGAACTCGACGAGCTCGACAAGCTCGTCAGTGGTCGAGTCGTTCATCTTGCCGCCCTCTACGCGAGGATCAACAAAGGTACCCAAACCAACCTTGGTAAGCAGGCCGGGGCGACCAGCTGCGATCTCACGCCAGAGGTTGACAATCACGCCCTGGGGCAGGCAATGGCACTGGATGTCACCGGACTGCACGAGCTTGTTGAGTGCGAAGGCAGAGCCGATGTGAGCACCGGACCACTTGGTCACAAGGCCGGGACCGGCCTCGCCCAAGATGGTGACGCCGCGCTCCTTCCAGTCGCCCATGGCGCAGCCCTGCTTGAGGTTGATGTTGCAGGGATGACCGGTCTCTTTGAAGCTGTCGCGCATGGCGCGCCCGACTTCCTCGGCCCAGCCAGAAAGACCCATGCCGGCCAAACCGACGGTAGCGCCGTCGGGGATGAGCTTAGCGGCCTCTGCCGCGGTGATGAACTTAGCCATTGTTGCTCTCCTTAGAGGTGAAGTTTCGTTCGTTTCCTAGAAAGCCTGTGCCTAGCCGAAGCGGTACTCCACGCCCATGGTGGGCTGGGGGTTTTCCCACTTGGCGATGATGGTGTCGCCGCAAGCGATGCGGCAGGTGCCGCACTCGAGGCAACCGGCGTAGTCAAAGGTCTTCTCGCCGGTCTCTGCATCGAGCTTGTAAAGCGCCGCGGGGCACAGCATGATCAGCTTCTCGAACTCTGCGTCGGAAATGTTTTCCGAAAGCTCGATATGGGCGTTGTCCTCGTCTACCTCGTACTTGTTGACGGCCAGATAGCCATCAACGTTTACCGTGTAATCGGTCCTGCTCACAGTGCCTTCACCGCCTTCATCGCGTCTTTGACTATGTTGAGCAAGCCCACCTTCTTGACGATGGGCATAGCGTTTGCCTTGAGATGCTTGGCAGGGCTGCCGTCAACGATGAACATAGACTTCATGACATCGCTGGCCATCTCGGGGTAGCCGCTAAACATACGATCGAAGCCTTCCATGAACGCAGGGGCGTTTTGGTAAGTCTTAAGATCGCTCATGACGAAGGAACCCTCGAGCGCGCGCTCATAGCCAGCCAGGCCTGCCGCAGACGTATTGCCTGCGTCGATGGCCTTGGCGGCCTCGCGACCTGCGTGCATGCCAGCAGCCACCGCGTAGTCCATGCCGCGCACCTGGTAGCCCAAATTCAGGCACATCATGGCGTTGTCGCCTGCGAGCATAACGCCGTCGGCAACGAGCTTGGGCATCGCGTTGTAACCACCCTCAGGCACCATGTGACCGGAGTGCTCAACGACCTTGCCGCCCTTGATGAGCGGAGCAACAGCCGGGTGATTCTTGAGATCTTCAAGCATCTGATAGACAGGCGCCTTGCCGTGCTCTGCAACGGCCTCGATGCCGGCGACAATGCCCAAAGAGATGCTCTCCTTGTTGGTGTACATGAAGCCGCCGCCAAAGCAACCCTTGGTGCAGTCGCCTGCAAACAGCCAAGCGGCGCCCTCGTCGTCAGAGCCAGCGAGCACGCGGTCGGTGATAGTTGCGGCAGGAAGCTCGATGACCTCCTTAACGCCAACAGCCACGGATTCAGGGCTGGGACGCTTAGCGCCGGTGGCCTCTTTGGCCAGAAGCGAGTTGACGCCATCGCACAAAATGACAACGTCGGCGGTGATCTCATCCTCGCCGGCCTTGACGCCTACGACCTTGCCTGCGTCGTCTTTGACCAAAGACTCGACGGGAATGCCGTAGATGAACTCGGCACCTGCGTCTTCTGCCTTAGAGGCGAGCCATTGATCAAACGGAGCGCGCAAAACGACGTAGGAATCGCGGCCCTCCTGCTTCATGTCCTCGGCTGAGTAATCAATCGTGAGGTTGGCATCGCCCGTCATGAGGCTGATGCGCTCATGCGTGACCTTGCGCTCCAGCGGAGCTTCGCTCTCAAAGTCGGGGAATACCGCCTTGAGGGCATGCGAGTAAATACGGCCGCCGGTCATGTTCTTTGCACCGGCAAAGTTGCCGCGCTCGATGACTAGGACTTCCTTGCCGGCCTTTGCCAGCTCGTATGCCGCAACGCTGCCTGCGCAGCCAGCGCCCACGACTATAGCCTGAAAATCTGACATTTATCTCTCCCTTCTATACATAGAAGTCTCTCTACCCAAATGGGGGCATCGCATCGTGGGGAGCGATACGATGCCCTGAAAATGCCTGACGCGAAAAAGGAGGGGATTGAACGTCAAGCCGTGGTAAATCAAGTGGTCGCAAGACCGGAAAGGTATTCCGGTCTTGCGTTGAGAACTAGATGATCTTGTTCTCCTTGAGCTGTGCCATCTCCTCGGCAGAAAGGCCCAGCAAGCCACCGTAGATCTCCTCGTTGTTGCCGCCGAGCTTGGGCGAGCACTCGTAGTCGATGACGTTTTCGGACATACGGGCTGCAAAGCCAGGAACCTTGATCTTGCCGCGGTAGTCGTGCTCTACCTCAACGACGATGCCGCTTTCTGTGTACTGCGGATCGCTTGCAAAGTCGCTGATGTCGAGCATGGCGCCAGCGGGGACATCTGCCTTGGCGAGGATGTCCATGGCCTCTTGCTTGGTGTGCTGAGAAGTCCACTCGGTGATGATTGCGTTAAGCGCATCGCGGTTCTCATAGCGGGTGTGCGGAGTAGCCATGCGCGGGTCGTCCAGAAGCTCTTCATGGCCGATGGCCTTGCACAGATAGCTCCACTGCTTGGAACCTGGGTTACGCGACGTGTAGATATGCACGTAGTCGTTGGGACCAAAGGGCTTGCAGGGATAGGTATCGGACGGAGCCACATCCTCCAGGGGCATGCCGTTGCCAACGCGGCGGGGCGGCTTTCCCGTGTTGTAGTAGGGCTCCCAGCCAGAACGACCAAGGCCGATGATGAAGTCCTGCATATCGCACTCGATTTGCTGGCCAACGCCTTCCTTGTCGCGCTGATACAACGCGGCGGTGATGGCGAGCGCACACATGAGACCGGTGCCGGAATCGGCAACGCTCACGCCAGCCTTGATGGGCTGATCGGGCAGACCGGTAGCAGAGACGAAGCCGCCGGCATGGGTTGCGATCGGGTCAAACGCGGGGTACTCGGCGTAAGGCCCTTGAGAGTAGAAGCCCTTGATGGATGCGTAGACAATCTTGGGGTTGACCTTCTTGCACTCCTCATAGGAAAGGCCGAGCCTTGCCATGGAGCCGGGGCCCATGTTTTCGACGATGACGTCACACTTCTCCAGAAGCTTGAGCATCAGGTCATGACCCTCGGGGGTCTTCATGTTGCAGGTGAGACCCTTCTTGTTCATGTTCATGATGATGAAGCCGTAGCTGTCATGCTCGGGATCCAGACCGGAGTAACGGCCAAGCTCGCCGCGACCCGGACGCTCCACCTTCAAGACCTCTGCGCCGAGCCAAGCAAGCGTCTCGGTGCAAACGGTACCTGCCTCGAACTGCGTAAGGTCCAAGATCCTTGCGCCGCTCAGTGCTCCCTTACCCATATCATTACCTCCTAGTTTCCAAAAACTCGTTGCTTATTTGTCTGCGTTGGGGATAACGCGGTTCTCGATGAAGTCCTCGACCATGGCGAGCATGTTGTCGCGGCTGAGCTTGCGCGGGTCAACAGGGTCGGCCACAAAGCGCAGCACCGGCACGCCAGCTTGCTCAAGCGCCTTTTCGATGAAGTAAGAGCCCTCGATGTTTTGCATGCAGTTGTCGGGGACCATATAGACAACGCCGTCGATGCCGTTGGTCTGGGCTTCTTTGACAAACCACGCTGCATTCCAGGGCGGCATGTGCAAGGCGTCCTGCATGATGATCTCGCGCGCGGCCAAGCAGCGCAGGGGGTCTTCCTCGACGTGGTAGCGGATGTAGGTATCAGCGCCCATAGCCAGATACATAGACCACACGAAGGCAGCGCCGTACTTCTTCTCGAAGTTCTGATAGAACTCAAAGTCATGCCACAAGCCGCGGCCAATCCACATGAGGCGATACTTCTCGTTGGGGACGGCGTAATCCTTGGCGTCGACGAGAGCCTTGATCTCCATGTAGAGGCTCTTGGCGTGGTCAACTGCCCACTGCGTACCGCGCTGCCACTGAGCCTGCATAACGGCGTTGATGGTGTCGACGACGGTAACAGGAGCGGGGCGGGAAACAGCGATGAGGTCGCGGGTTTTCTTGTACCACTCCTCCTGCTCGTTGATCAGGTTCATGACCTCGATGAACTTCTGCTCGTCGAACATATGGCCCGTCTCCTGCTCCAAGAAGCGGATTAGCTCCTTGAAGTCGTCAACGAACTCGTCCAGACGATCGCTGTCCAGAAGCTCTTCCCAATCGTACGGGGCAAGCTCCCACCAGTTGAGCGGGGTCGTGCGGGTCTGCGTGACCTCCATCGTAAAGAGCTTGGCGCCGTAGTTTTTGCTAAACAGCTCGAAGATCTTGTTCTGGCAATCGCAGCAAAGACGCGTGATAGCGATGGTGGGCTTGGGAAGACCGCCCCAGGGACCCAGCGGCTTGCCGTCTTCTCCGATGGCGTGGTCATCGGGGTCCATGCTCTCTGCCAGAGGTGTAGCGCAGTACGTGCACAGGTCATCGCGGTAACCCGCTGCACGCAGCAGGTCAAAGTACTTCTTGTTCATGCGCTTTGCGGCGCAGATAGCACTCCACCACTGGTTCACGACGAAGGGGATATCCATCGCGCGCAAAATCTCGATGGGCACATCGGCGTTGATGTAAGCAAACGGGCTACCTGTTCCCTCTACCTGACGCTTGAGGTCCTGGAACCACTGCTTCTGATACGCGCTCGCAACTGCAGTAGCCTTGAGTCGCTTGACTGCCTTGCTCTTGCTGCCGCTTTGAGGGGCAGCACCCTGCTTCTTCTCTTCCATTACGCACCAACCTTAAGACTGCCGACAAAGCTGTCGAGCTCTGCGTTCAAATTGTCGTTTTTGGAAACAGGCCACTGCTGGCGGAAGAACGCCACCGTCTTCACGCCTGCCTCCTCGAGGGCTTTCTTCTGCTCGGGGTAATCCCAAGATGCAGACTCGTCATGCTCATGCAAATAGAAGATGACGCCGTCTGCTGCGCAATCGGCAGCTGCTGTAGAAAGGCTTTCAACCCTATCTGCCACAGGAGCCTTGCACGTGCTTATCTGACGCAGCATATAGCGGTCGACGATGGCGCGGATGGGGTCGATATCGGTACGCGTGTCACGATCAAATGCCCTGTCGCCCCAATTGTGATCCTCACCTACGACAACGCACCCGCAGGCCTCGATTGCATCGTAAAGATCCAAGGACTCCTGCGCGGTACCGGTCACAAAGACGCGCGGGCCCTCGATAGCAGGCCAGTTCTTGGCATCTGCGGCAACCTGGCGTACGAGCTCGGCATGGGTGGCGCGGTCCATGAAGAACGAAGAGCCGGTAATCACAGCGGCCTCTGCTCCGTTGATGCGCGGGGTCTCGCCGTGACGCAGCGCGGCGACCTGACGCAGTGCAGCGCGGTCCTCGTTGCAGATTTCTGCAGCCTGCTTAATCTCCTCGTCGGTGATGGGGCGGGCAATCCACTTCTCTACCGTTTCGCGGAAGCGTGCCACGACCTTCTTGTTCTCGTCCTGATAAAGACGATGACGCGACCACAGCCAGTCGACAAACTCGACGGGCGGGAGGTTCATCTGCCTCTCGCTGCGGCGCATCTCACGCAGGTACAGCCACATGCGCAGCTCGAAGTCGCTGGTGTGGGAGACGGTCAGATAATCGAACAGCCCTGCATAGGTACCGTCGACGATCTTCTCAAACGTTGCGTACGTGCAAGGCTCAAAGGCCTTCTCGAGATAGATTTCTGTGAACTTGAAGTCCTTATTGGGATCGGCATAAACGCGAACCGGCAACATGCCAGCTGCAATCACAATCTCATCGGGAACGTCAGCACCCATCTCGCCAACAACCTTACCGCCCTGCTCTTTGAACTCGAGCAGATACTTCTCGCGGTTTTGGTAGATGTCGTACAGAGTTGAAAACGCAGAACTCTGCCTAGCACACTCTCGTATTGTCATGTAGGACTCTCCTTCGTTAACGGCACGCCGTTGCTTTTGCCAAGGACGATACCCATGCATATGCCCACCCTTAGGCACGAAAGACGAGGCTCGTCTTTTGCATATCCTCATAGTAAGGAGCAGCCATGACCTGCGGAATAAACACAAACTCCACGGGGTGCGGACAGGTTGTTTATATGTTCTAAAACAGATAAAACAATGCCAGCGCACCCTCTCTCAAAGGCACGCTGGCATTGTCAAAAACGCATAAAGGAGGCGGTTACTTTTAGAGGTCTGCCGGGGCGTAAGGAGAAGACGCCACCCTTTCTCTTATGCACTCTGCAAGCTCATGATCGACCTCACGATGAACAGTCTGGAGCACGATGTGGGCATCGAGCGGCTCGTAGTTTGCGGGCGTGCAGTAGCATTCCTTGGACCACGGGCTGCGATCGACGTCTAACTGTCGTATGAAGGTCACCTCTTTGCCGGGGCGTGACAACAATCTGGCGATGTAGTCCTTATCTACCTCGCGCACGCGCAGCTCAAAGCCAAGGCGCTGGCAATGAGTCTGCAGGATCTTCACCCAAGCAAAGCTGCGGTACTCGGTTATGACCGTAAGGTCGCGCAAATCTGCAAAAGAAAAGCTGCCTCGCTTTGCAATGTCGCTTTGGCAGTTGACCAGGGGCACAAAGCGCAAAGCACATATCTCTTCTTGAGGAAGCTCGCGCAAGTCATCTATCTCGGATGAGAGGAACCTGTAGTCGTAACCGCCGTCCATGAAAATCTTTGAGAGGCGCTCTTCGTTTTCCCTGAGCATCAGGGCTTTGACGCAGTCATCGGGATGGGAGAGGTTGTAATCCTCGACGCCCTGCAAAACCACATCGCCAAACATAGAGTCACGGCCGATAAGGTAGCGCGCGTGCTCCGCGCGTTTAAGATCGCTCAGATAAGCGTAGACTTCGTCTTCTGCCTGGACCATCTGCTTAAAAGACGGCTGTAGATTCTTTGCCTGCTCGGTCAATATCATGCCTTGGGCGCTTCTTACAAAAAGACGTACTCCGAGCTTTGTCTCCAGCCTTTTAAGGGAGCGGGAAAGCCCCTGAGGGGAGATATACAAAGCGGCGGCGGCTTGGTTCACGCTCCCGTGCTCGCAAATAGCAAGAAAATAACGGGCTTCGTCTGTGTTCATAAAAACGCGAACCTCCAATGCGCGCATTGCTCGAATACGCTCAAGTATAAAGCCTTTGCGGCCCGACACAAAAAGGCGGCGCCCAGAATTCCCATTCCGAGCGCCGCGTAACTTATCTGTAGATATAGCTAACTTGTGCTAAGCAGCGGCAGCCTCAGACTCACCGCCGTCATTTTGCTTAGATTGCATCAGCTCGGAAAGCGCAATGGCAACAAGGATGATGACAATGCCCAAGATTTTGAAGAACGTCGTGCTCTCACCGCACAGAATAACGCCAGCGATAACAGCAACGGGAAGCTCAGATGACGTGAGGATACCCACGATGCCGCCGGGCAGGTTATTAGTCGCAACAGAGATGCAGACGCAGGGGATAATCGTCATGACAAGACCCATGATGATGCCGCCGGGCACGAGGTCAACGATGTTACCTGTCGCAGTGCCTGCGGCAGGAAGCATGATGACCACAAAGATCAGCGCACCAAACGACATGAAGAAGGTCCTCGTGACAGAAGGCACCTCCACGGCAATGCGGCCGTTAAAGCAGATAAAGATTGCGTAGCAAACAGCGCAGACCATCGCAAAGAAAACACCCAAGGGGTCCATAGTCGTCTGACCGGACATGATGTCATCAAACAAGCCGCTGCCAAAGAACGTACCGACGATGATGGCAATGGCCGAAATAATGACCCAGATATTGGGCACCTTGCGGTCCAGTAGTGCCTGGATAACCACGGTGATCCACACATACTGGAACTGCATGGCCACGGCTTGGTTAACAGAAATCATATCGATCGCAATGTAGTACGTGTAAGACGATATAGCAGAGATAACACCCAAAATAGCGAGCTGGATGATGTCCTTGCGGGTCATCTTGCAGCGATAACGCACCAAGACCAAGACGCCCAAGATAATAGTAGAAGCCAAAAGCTGGGCGACGATGATATGCCCAACCTCAAAACCACCGGTTTTGACCAATTGACTGATTGCGCCACCGACGCCGTAAGCCGCGCCAGCTGCCAGACCCATAACGGCAGCAAAAGCACGTCCACCGTTTGTGTTTGTGGTACTCATAAAAACCTTCCAAAAACTCATTAACCGATAATTACTATATTGAATCCAGAAGCAAGACAAATCCGCAGCACGCCAGCTTGTGCTGCTTCCGTACCCAAAAACGCGATAAGGAGCTGTGCCAGGGTCATCACCACCTGGCGCAGCTCCATTAAGACAGACAACAGTTAGTTGAACCTGCGGGCGATATCCAAATCCTCGGGGCGGACCTCGCCAGAAGCGCGCCACTCACTGCCCATGTACATCGTGCAGCGGTCATTGTCGTACGTAGGCCACTCAACGCCAAGAGCCTCACCGTTGGGGTCATGCTTGACGATGAAGTTATGCCAAACCTCGCGCAACTTGCGGCCGTATTCCGGATCCGGCTTGTCGCCCAGAAGCGTCTCGCCAGACTTGAGCTCGAGGTAGAGATTGCCGTCGAGCTTGTCGGCAACGTAGGGAATCTCAAAGCAATGCTGAGCACGGAGCGTACAGCCCTCGGGTTTCACGTCAATGTAGTAAACCCAAACGTTGCTGCCGCCCTTGGCCACCTCTTCAGATGCTTTTGCCTGGGCCGCACGGATGAGGAAGTCGTTGAACATATCCTCCATCGTCTCATGTGCGTCGCGCGCAGGGTCGGTTGCCTTGTATGCCTCGATGTCTGCATCGGTGAGCGTGGGGAACATCTCTTTGAGAGCATCGGCTATCTCATCGGGAGACATGTTCATCACATTGGGGGCAAACTCGCCAGAAACAGTGCCACTCAAGAGCGCTATGTGCTTGCAAGCGCCGCTCTTCCACTCATCCTCCAGCTTGCTCGTAAGATCAGTGTCATCGCAAACAGGCCCGAACAGTGCCATGTTGCCAGGCTTCATCTTGGCTTCGAAGCCGTACTTGACAACATCTTCAATGGGCATATCCAAGACGTCTTTGAGCGTCTTGCAACCAGAAAGCTCGTAGAAGTCATCAAAACCGTGCTTGACGGACTCGGCATCCGCACGCAGGACCTCATCAGAAGGCGCGGTGCTCTCGGCGATAACGCCCTTAATCATGCCGCGAACCTCGGGCATGCCCATCAGCACGTAAACAGAGTACGAACCCGCGCTCTGGCCGCCGATGGTGATTTGCTCGGGGTCGCCGCCAAAGGCCTCGATGTTCTCATAAACCCATTTGATGGCCGCAGCCTGATCATGCATCTGAAGGTTGATGCTGCCGGCGTAATCCTCGGCGCCTTCAAAGCGGGAAAGATCCATGGAGCCCACGGGCCCAATGCGGTACTCAATGTTCACATAGACAACATCAGGGTAATGCTCAACGAACTTATCGCCGCAGTAGACGCCACCAAAGCAATCGGTGCGGCAGCTGCCGGTGATGTAGCTTCCGCCGTGGATGAAGATGTAGACGGGCTTCTTGCCCTCTGTACCGCTAGTCCACACGTTGAGGTACAGGCAGTCTTCGCTCAAAGGCGGCTTGCCGTCGGGGTATTCCTCAACGGGAACAGCCTGATAGCATGCGGGGTTGTCGTTAAGAGCCAGATACCTCTCGTCGGAGGGCTCCAAGGGCTGCGCGCGCTTCCAGCGATGCACGGGCTTTGCATAGCGGATGCCAAGATACTCCTGGACGCCGCTGTCTAGAAGCTTGCCAACGTAGACACCGGTTTTTGCTGTTGCAGTCACCAAGTTTTCCATTTTTGACTCCCATCAAAAAATGCAATCGCGCTATCGCCAGAGCTTCTGACGACAGACGTCCTGTCAACATAACCCAGTTTCCTTGATGGTCGTGCTAAACAGAATGTCGGAGAACACCAACACTTAGCACGAAGATTGTGCAAAACGACCAAATCATCTGAAAAAGATATTAAGCGCTTTACCCCTTGTCTAGGGGACGCGTAACGCACGCCAGCCATAAAAAGCCCGCTTGCGCTATGTAATCCATGCACACGCAAAGCGGCCGGTGGAAACACCGGCCGCTTGCTGAGAGAGAAAACCCTAAAGAGGTTTGGGCACTAAGCCTGCTCTGCTTCCTCGTTCTTGGCATCTTTGTTCATCACGCGGATGAACTCGATGTTATTGCCCTTGAGCTTGAGAAGGATCAGCGAGAGCACGACGGCAACTGCAACAGCGATAGCGCAGACCATGAACATTCCGGAATAACCGCTGTCGCCGCCGAGCACTGCCAGCCAAGGCGAGATAGCCGCGGCCAGAAGGATGGAGGTGTAACCGAGCGAGTAGTTAAAGGCAAAGTGCTCGCTGCCAAAGAAGTCACCGATAAGAGACGGATGCATACCGGCAAAGCCACCCAGGCAGAAGCAGTACACGAACGTGCAAACGGCAAACCAGACGATGCCGTGACCCTCGCAGAAGACGAGACCCATAATCGCGATAAAGCCGATGATAAGGATTCCGACAACAACCTTGAGACGGCCCAGGTGGTCGCCAATGGGGCCAATGATGCAGGACAAGAAGCCCATGACGGAAACGCCGGAGACCAAGAACGCCGCAGTCATATCAGAGATACCGAGGATATCGACGGCGATGTAGGCAAGCTGGTAGGACAAAAGCATGTAACCGGAGCTTGCGCACAGCGGGATGAGGTAGAGCAGATAGAACGCAGGATCCTTGAGCATGGCCTTCCAGTCCTTCTGAACGAAGTTGGGATTAGCGATGACCTTGCTCCTCCTGCCCTTACGCTCGCCGGCCTCGGCGTCAGAAGCGATGTTCTTGGGCATGTAATCGGCAGGATAATCCGGGAAGAAGATAACCATGACGAGAATCAGGGCTGCCAGAATGATGCCGTTGATGACGAACATCATGTCAAAGCCCACGCTCTCGATGAGCATCTGGGTCTGAGGGGCCAAGATCATGCCGCCAGCGCTGATACCGCATGCGCACAAGCCAACCGCAAAGCCGCGGTAATCGGGGAACATGCGCTCGACGGTGGTCATAACAGAGATATAGATGACCGCCTGCTGCCAACCAATGAAGACAACCTGGGCAATGGCAAAACCAAGGATGCTGTTGTTGAAGCCGCAGATCAACATACCGATGAGAAGCATCACTGCGCAACTGATGATCGACTTTGTAACGCCAAACTTATCGACAAACTTGCCACCAATGATGGTGAACACCGCACCGGCAATCGTAAGACCTGAGTAAATCGTTGCCATGCCTGCTTCCGTGGCACCACGAATGGTGATCATAGGATCGACGAGCAAGCTCCATGTCATGCCCAAAGCAGCCGTGGAAATGATGATCATACTGATGACCAGTGCAATCCACCTGTATCTGTCGGGGTTTTCGGGTCTGAACTGAAGATGCATAAGAACCCTCCTGTTGCCTTACTTTGAATGCGCTCCTCTTGCACATCCGCTTGTGGCTAATACACCCGGAATTTTGAATGCGCCGCTCGTGCTGCGAAATAGCACCACTTACCTAAAGTTTGGCGATTTTTTGTGCAAAATTTACAAGACGATAACAAAAGCACACTTGTACGCTCCTATATGTTCAGACGGCAAAGCCAAGGCCCAATCGCACAAAACAAACGTGTTGAGCGGGGCACAAAATAGCAAAGCATCAATGGCAGCCGCAAGGGCGTAAGTCAGCCCTTGCAACAGACAGAAGAAGTTCATAAACTCACAGGCAAAATTCGCTGTCATGCGAGCACAAGAAAACAGGGAGGCGCGATGCGAATCTCTATGTTCTACAAGCAGGAGCTTGGCAATCACCTAAAGCGTTGCTCGATATCGTTTAATGACACGGTTTTGCCAAAGGGAATCATCATCGTCGATGATGAGACAGCTCCGCGCGAAGGACATCTGTGCATCGTAAGCTCTAGCGCTGTGGATTCGTTTAACACAGATTGCAAAGACGTAAAGAGCTGCTATTTCTTCCTAACCACAGGCGCCGCCGAGCTCTTTGACATGCTCGCAAAAAGAGGCAACTGTGCAGTCTATGCAACAGACCTCGATTGCATTCCGCTTTACAACCTTCTCTATACTGCATCGCTTCATTCCGGTTCTTCCGAGGTGAACCTCGCTCCTGGCGGTAGCGACTTTGCCAACTTCATCCACGACGTTTTACGTATGCGTCTTGTACATGAAAATGAAATATTCAATGCCTATAGTGAATTCCCTAATACAGCGGACATGTCTTTTAGGGTTTTAATATTTGAATTTGAGAAAGACCAAGCAACTGCTGTCAATATCGGCATGCTCTCAAGACGATTGAAGAGCATCTTTTCCCGCGTGAATTGCACCAATTACTTTGGGCGCTTTATCGCAATCCAGCAAGCAGGTGATTGGAAGAAAGACGACATACATTTCTCATCCGATGTACAGGCTCAGCTGGAGGAAGTGTGCATCTCAACCCACTGCTATTGCTCGGTAGGATGCCCAATCCTTAACTGGCAAATATTGCGTACACAGATTCACATGATTACCTCTACCCTGCGTATTGCATTGCGCCTGTCCAAGGATTCAAGCAAACGCATTTTCTATTCAGAGGAATATATGCTGCAGCTCACTTTGAACTGGGCTTTCAAGGGCTACACAGAAGAGTATTTGCATGAGAACTACATGTATATGCTCTACCCCGGCGTTGCTCAGATCATCCGCTATGACCAAGAAAATGGCACCGACCTACGGGACGTTTTGCTGCAGTACCTCCTCAACGAGAGAAACGCCACAAAGACTGCAGACGCCTTGTTCATGCACCGCAACACCGTCCTCTATAAAATCAAGAAAATTGAGTCCCTTCTTGGGGACGACTTAGAGGATCCGGCGACAAGGGAGCGCATCCAATGGTCGTGCAGGATGAGCGAGTTCTGCGAGCGAGCCCTCGACGTCATGCCCGATCAGTTCAAAGGCTATGGCTCGTCCAAGAGGTTCCCCATCAACCCGTCAATTCTTGACTAGACGGCTATCGCTAAAAACGCGTGGCTAACAGCCTACGACCACCTCGTCGCCGTCCCATGAAAGCTTGCCGTTAAGGCCTGCCTCTGTCGTGACGCGCTGCATGTACTCGAAGGTCTCTTGGCCCTTCTGATCTTGGCCGTGTACATAGGGCACGCCGCTTTTCTCTGTCTGCATGAGCACCATCCGCGTCTGAGCGATTCTTGCCACGCCATCTGCGTCTTTTTTGATGATGAGCTTTGCCGCATGACAATGGACAGACTCTGGATGGAAGGGATAGGTGGGGTACTCGGGGTCTGGCACAAAGCCAAAACGTTTGACGCGCGCCTTGATCCACTCCTGGTTGACGGAGTCGGCCCCTCCTGGAATCTCTCCCTTGAAGTTGGGCGAAAGTTGGGGAACCCACATCACAAAGTTGTTGAGGCCGTGGAAGATGGGCGCGCCCTTGTAGACTTCGACTCCGTGCGAGATATGACTGTGAGAACTCATCACCGCATCTGCACCATTATCCACGGCCATATGGGCGATTAAGCGCTCCCATGTGTCGACGACCACAGGCTGATGCACGTAACCCTTGTGATAATAGGCGATGAGGATGTCACAGTCCTTCTTGGCTGCACGTATGTCCGTTGCCATCTTCTCCAAGGCATCGCAGGAAACAAAGTTATGCCCTCTAAAGAGACCATCCATCTGCTGGGGTTCTTTAAGCGACCATACATCCCACTCCACGCGTGCATCGCGCGAAGATTGATCCACCTGGGTGTCCACCCACGCGCGTGTGAACTCCAGCCCGTTGGTGCCTCCCCTGTCATCGCGCGCAAACGTGTACTTAGAGCCAACGCAGTTCCACGCGATGACGCCTATCCTCACGCCGTTCTTTGTTATGTATGCGGGCTTTGCGGCTTGCGCAGCGTCCAAACCTCCGCCGCAGCAGGCGATGCCCTTCTCCTGACACCAATCGATGGTGTCTTTGACGCCTTGCTCGCCGTAATCATAGAAATGGTTGCCGGATAGCGTGACCAGGTCCACTTTGCCCACAACGGGCTCTAGGACATCCACGAGCTTGTCGTGGCCGGCTTCTGGGAGCAGCTGGCGCGTATAAGGTTCCTCGAGCTGGAACATACGCACATCGCATGAGTCGAGCAAGGGAGTGACTCCCTGCAGGTACTTGGACGCCTCGCGCCCTACCGAGAAATCTCCGGCAAACAAAACAGAGATTTCCTCTTGCCCGCTTTTGCCCTCTATCACAGCTGCTCCCTTCGCCTTTGCCTGCTGGCCGTCAAATCAAAGATAGATCTAGTTCTGTTCAAATGCCGTGGGGTCGTTTTGCGCCTTCCTGGCGTAGCACTGGCCGCCACAGTAAGCAGAAAGCGCCTTGCCCAACAGCATGTTTACCTCATCGTCGTTGTCGTCTTTTGCGCTGGCGCACACGGCAAGGCTCTGGTAGTTGATGCCCTCGTACATGAGCTCCTTGGCCTTTTCCAAAACCTGCTCTCGCTCTTGCGAGCGCTCGCTCAGATGATAGACATCGCGGGCGGCAAACCAAAGCTGCTGCTCGAGCTCCTGGCGCGCCTCGGCGACGACAGCCAATGCGTCGCCCACCAAGCGGATCTTCCAGAACGTGCCCAGCGAATGCGGGTGCAGCGACAAGCAGGGCGTGCTGTCGCCCTTCATGCAGTAGAAGGCGCGCTCTTCGACATCGACCACGTGGCGCAAGACGGGTCTAAACCCGGCCGAGTGCACCTGTGGGGACCAATCCCCCATATCGAGACCGTTGTCAAAGATAGGCACCCAGTTGTTATGCCACCCTGAGGGGACGGGTTGCGATTGGTCGTGCTTCCAGACGTCGAGCCCCCAATCCTCACGATAAGGACGCGACCAACCTTCAGGAACGTAGTAATCGTCGATGCTTTCTGCGGCAAAGAGCGTCTGCTTGCTGATCTTGCCCCAATGGTCCTGGACAAACTTCTCGACACTCCAGTAGCGCGGGTCGGTATCGCTCCAGTACTTAGCCCCCTGGTTGAGGCAGTCTTGCATATCGGGATGATGGGACCCATTGTTCTCGAGCAAATAATCGGTCTCTCCCAAATCCCCCGACCTGCGCACGCGCTTCTTCTTGCCGGTGAACTCCATGAGCCACACGTCATGGGATTCATCGCCGGCAAGTTGATTGCAGCCTGTCACGAACTCCCAATCGCGATATGGGGCCATAGCCTCCTCGGCCGAGTTGCTAAACGCCGCAGCATAAATGTTGGCGTCGTTCCACATATGGCGCCAATCGCCTTCGACGGGCTTGCGGATGCTTCCCTCGCCTGCGTTTTGGTGCCCGGAGCCTTGGAGCAAGACGCCTTTCTCGTTAAGGCAGGTGCGATGGAAAAGCTCGCAGGAGATGAATGCGTTGCCGTCTTGCGGGTAAGCCAAAACAGCGGGAAGGTACTCGCGCGCCTCGTAGCCCAAGTCCATGTTGGAAGCGCCGATGAGATGCCCATCTTTTGTGGCGCTGCCCCATGCTGCAACCTCGGAGCACTCGCGCTCTGCACGCAACATGCTAATGCCGTAAAGACTTAGGACTGCCTCGTCAAACGGGCGGCCAGCCTCGTCGGCCATGCCCTGGACGAGCTGAATGAGCTGCGGGAAGTCCTTCTCGCAGGCTTTGAGGTAGCGTTTGCCCATAGAGCGGATATGTTCCTCGTCGCCAAGGGCACCGTAGTAGTCTGCAAAGGTGCTGGCGCAACGGGCGATAAATGCCTCTTTGCACTGCGCAACGTACTGGCGCCCCATGTCATACCAAGAACCGCTTACGATGGCGATGCGCTGGAACGGGCTTATTTTCATGCAGGGATCGAACGGATATGCATCATGGATGCTCATGAGAAAACCTCCGATTCATTTATCCGTGCTTAAAGCAAGCAGGCCCGATGAGAGCTTTGCTTCATCGGGCCTGTGATTGCTATTTCTGGTAATGACGAATGATCTCGATGTCTTTGCGACGCGCGCCGTCCTCGACAGAGAACTCTTTGTCAAAGATTGCGGTCTTTTGCGCGTCTTCATCATACAAAGGCCACTCGATACCCAGAGACGGACCATTGGGGTCACCCGAGACGATGAAGTTGTACCAGACGTCTTGGATCTTCTTGCCAAACTCATAATCAGGATGCTCACCTGCGAGCTTCTCACCGCTGGTCAGGTACAAATACATTCCCGCATCCGGCTTACCGGACACAAACATAAGCTCTGCGCAGTGCTGAGCGCGGATGCGCGCGCCTTCTGGCTTGAAGGGCATGTAGTACATGTAGACCTTGCTGCCACCCTGCAAAACAGCTTCCGTCGAGGAAATCTGCCTGAGACGCATGCCAAGGTCGTTGTACATGTCCTCCATGGTCTCGGACTCGGGGCGATTGGGGTAGTTGTCCTTGAATGCCTGGATATCCTCATCGGTGACCATGGGGAAGCGGGAGCGTACGCGCTTCTCGATGTCTGCCGCGCTCATGTCGATCATATCGGTCGAGTACTCGCCGGCAAGAGTGCCACTCATCACAGCAACGTGCTTGGCGCAACCAGAGGCCAAAGCAACCTCTATGTCCATGGGGATAACCTTATCGTCGCGGCACGGGTTATAGCCTGCGTACCCAGGCTCCATGAACAGAGCGTCAGATGCTGCCACAAGCTGTAAAGGCGTTGCGGCAAGCATGTCGTCGAGCGATTTTGCGTCCAGATAATCGGCCATCATCTTACCCGTACGCTTGGCGTCCTCGGGCGCCTTGGTGGTGCGGATGGGGCCGGTAGTGGGAGCGGAGCTTTCGCAGATGGCACCGCAGAAGAGCTTGGCAGCCTCGGGGATTGACATGAGGACGAAGCAAGAGTAGCTTCCCGCGCTCTGGCCGCCGATAGTCACATGATCGGGATCTCCGCCAAACGCTGCGATGTTTTCCTGTATCCACTTGAGCGCGGCGATCTGGTCGAGGATCTGCAAGTTGTTGGAATCTGCGTACTCGCCTTTATCGTCAAAGGCGCTCAGGTCCATAGAGCCAAACGGCCCAAAACGGTACTCGATGTTGACAAAGACCGTATCCGGATGCGTTGCGACAAACTCATCGCCGCAATAAATGCCGCCAAAGCAATCCGTGCGAATGCTGCCCTCGACATAGCTGCCGCCGTGGATGAACACATAGACGGGCTTCTTGCCGGACTCACCGTTGGTCCAGATGTTGAGATTGAGACAGTCCTCGCTCATAGGAGGTTCGCAGTCAAACTCCTCGGGCATGTACGTCTGCCAAGGCGCGGGTCTGTCTTCCAGAGCGCTGATAAGCGTATCACTTGGCTTAAGCGGCGTTGCGCGCTTCCAACGCTGAGGGGGATTCGCATAGCGGATGCCCAGATACTCGTGGACTCCATTAGGCAAAACTTTGCCAACATACTCGCCGGTGACGGCTTTAGCGTGAACTTGATTAGCCATTTCTAGCTTCCCTTTCCAAAAAATTGGCTGGAGCCCTTGTGCAAAAACTCCAGCCAATTAATTAAACACTTTTATTGGCGAGCTGTGACCAAGCAGTCACCGCCTCTTTAAGGCAATGCTCTACTCGGCATCCTTCTTACGAAGGATGTACTCGGTCTTACCGTTGCGGATGTGACGCAGGATAAGAGAAATCACAAAGCCGATAGTGCACATAACAGTGCAGAGCATGAAGATGGGCACATAGTCGGGGCTGTCGCCAGTGGTGCGGCCGACAACTGCCAGCCAAGGAGAGATGGTAGCAGCAACCAAGACGCCGATGTAGACGATGGAGAAGTTAGAGCCAAAGTGCTCGCCACCAAAGAGGTCGTTGGTCAGAGGACCGGTGGAGCCAGCCAGAGAGCCCATGAAGAAGCAATAGGCAAAGCAGCAGACTGCGAACCAGACGATGCCATGGCTACCGGAGAAGATCAGGCCGCCGATAGCAATCGTGCTGAAGAGCAAGCAGATGGGCACCCAGTTAAGACGGCCGATAAGGTCACTGATAAAGCCACCGATAATCTTTGCAGCAAAACCGCATGCAGAGACACCGGAAACCAGGAACGCAGCCTCGATGGGCTCGATGCCCAGGATGTCTTGGGCGATGTAGCTCATCTGATAGGAAAGAAGCATGAAGCCGGTAACACCAAGCAGAAGAATCGCGAAGAGCATGTAGAACGCAGGGTCCTTGAACATCTCGACGTTGCCCTTCTGGACAAAATCGGGGTTGGCGACAAAGCGGGTCTTCTTCTTGTCCTCTGCCTCTTCAGCCTCGGCCTGCACATAGCCGGCAGGCTTGTAGTTTTGAGGGGGATCCGGGTTGAGGAAAACGCAGATGAGGGACACAACGAAGCAAGAACCGCCGATGATGAAGAACATCGCATCGAAGCCGAAGGTGTCCATGGCTGCCTGGCAAAGCGGGCTGATGATCATGCCGCCCAGAGAGACGCCTGCAGTGGTGAAGCCCATGGCAACGCCGCGGTGATCGGGGAAGCCCGTAGAAGCGGTAGCCAAAACAGAGATGTACAAAACGGACTGCTGGAAGCCAACGAAGATAACCTGCGCGATGGCGAACACCCAGATGTTATGCGAGATGCCGCACAGGATGTTGCCAATGAAGTAGCAAATCATGGAAATGAGCGTCATCTTATTTGCACCGAGTTTATCGACGAGTTTACCGCCGACAACGGTAAAGATCATGCCAACAACAGTCAGACCGGAGTAGCAGCCTGCCATGAAGGCATCGGATGCGCCACGCTCGTTGATCATGGGGTCTACCAAGAGACTCCAGATGTGGCCGGTGCATGTCATGAGCAGGATCATGCCTGCTACGAGCGACACCCACCTAAACGCATCGTAGTTTTTTGGTTTGAACTGGAAAGCCATTTCAATACCTCCTAAACAATTTCCCTTCTTGCGCATCGACATACATATCGATGTTTCATTTACATTAATCAGCCCGCAGACGGTCGGTTATGTTGGTAAGCAACAGAAAAAGGGTCGTTTATTGTTTGCTAGCGCCATTAACAAACAGGCGAACCCAACATCGCTTTTTGCTTGCTAAAAACCAGTCAGGAGCGCTAACAAAAAAGGCAGGATAGGAACCCTATCCTGCCTTTAACCAGCGTAGTGCCGCTACCCCTATTTGTAGATGTTGGGGATGGTGACGGACGTGGCGTCATCACCACCAAAGTAGAAGCTGACCTTGGGTTTGGCGATATCTGCGTTTTCCTCATAAGGGAGACGACCGTAGTAGTACATGCGGTCGCAAGAGTTGGCCAAAGTCACGCGCAGGCAATGCCCCTTCTTCACGCGATACGACGTAGGCATAACGTCGATATCGAGCGCGTACTTGGTACCAAGCTCGAGGTACTGGCTGTCGCTTTCCTTGCAGGGGTGCCACGGCAAACCCAGATAGTCGTAGGGGCATTCCTCGACGGAGCGCTTAGAAGCCCTGAGCTGGCCTTGCGTGATGAGGAAGCACTCGTCTGTCGCGGGGTTGTAGTCAGAAATCATCGCAAAGACGTCAACGTCGTAATCCTTGTCCATCCAACCTGGCTCGTCCAAGGAAAAGACAGCGTGCACCATGGGATGTCCGATGATATCGAAGTCGTCTTCAAGCGCGGCCGAGGTAAACGTCACGCCCTGCTGGTCAAACCCGTTGCCCTTATCCGTTGTGGTGAGCTTGCTCTCCACACCGCAGCCGGGGCCATAAGGATCCACAAACTCAAAGGCTTCCTCGTTTGCCGGGCAATCAAGTACCAAAGCGCCCTGATCAAGATCGGAGCCAGAGAGCTTCTGTGTCGTGGTGGGATAGAAGACCTTCCTTATGCCCTCAGAGACAGGCCAGTCCTTGCGTCCCACGTAAGAGCCGGTGTCTGCGCCTGCTACGGTATGACGCTCGAAGTTGTAGTTGCAGAGCTTGTAGTTGACCGGCTGCTCGGTATCGACGCCGTTGTCAATGCCCTTGAGCCAATGGTCAAACCAACGACGCATCTCGATATCCCAGCGGATGTCGTACTTCTGGTCCATGTGGTACCACGGACCCATGGTGATCTTCTTGGGAAGCTCGAGGTTTTTGTACATGACAAACGTATCGCGGCGGAAGACATCGTAGACGCCACCCATGCAATAAACAGCCACGCCGGATTTGTTAACCATGTCCTTATAGGAGCTAATGCTGATGACCTTCCAGTGCTCGCCGTCTGCCTCCAGATAGGAGTCGCGATGCACCAGGTCCCTCATGATGCCAACCTGGTCGCCGTTGTCCAAGTGCATGCGGCAGGCCTCACGCAGCTGGGAGCCATCCAAATCATCGTCGACAGGAATCGTCATCGCGGCAAGCTTCTCAACCATCTTGCGGACGCTTTCCTCGTCTTGGGCGTCAAAGTCATCGGGATGGGTCTCGAAGGCGCGCGGAATACCGCCGCGCAGCCAGCCGTCGTACTTGTCAAAATCCGTCATGCAGGTAAAGCTCGCTTTGAGGCCCTCGGGGCAGGTGGAGATGCACTCCAAGGTAGTCTGGCCGGTGTAGGAGTAACCGGCAATGCCGACCTTACCCGTGGTAAAGGGCTGCTGGGCAAGCCATTCGATAATCTCTTTGCCGTCTTGTGCTTCACGACGGGAGTTAGTGGTAACGCGAACGCCATAGGAAGCACCGGTGCCGCGCACGTCGGCAATTGCCACAACGTAGCCGTAGCGGGTCAGATCGAGCAAGCCCTCGATGCCCCAATCGTCAAAGCGCGGCTCACCGCCCTTTACGCCGTAAAGCTTAGTAGCCTCCTGCGCAGAGGCGATTCGACCGTAGGGGGTGTAGTGGAAGACAACCGGCAGGGGCTTTTCTTCTACAACACCGCCACACATGGGGCGGTAGTAATCGACAGCAATCTTGGTGCCATCGCTAACCTCGTAGTACTGGCTCGTACGCTGTGCGTCGTCATAGTGCGCGTCGTTATAGCCTTCGTACTGGCCGATGCTAGACGTCTTTATGAAAGAAACTGACTTGATAGACATAAACAAATCCTCGATTCATCTAGGTATCGATGTTGAGAATATATCCGCTGCGCTTTGTTGTACCTATGGATTTGATGCACACAAAAGCTATTATTCAATGTGAGTTTTGACCATGTGAGTTCTCTTACCCACGGCATATCTTTTTTTACATGCGACGGGTTATCGCAAAGGAGACCATATGAAGACCGCCGACTTCATTCTTAAAGGCTTAGGGCTTCACGCATGCGCGCATGCAACCAACTACCACGGGACGGATTTGCCCAAAGGCATCATATTTCTCACAGAAAACACCCAGCCCCGCAAAGACTATATGCACATAGCAGCCTTGGACGACCTACTCAGATTCAAACTCACACCGGAGGCGTTGGCAGAATGCTACGTGTTCACGGTAGCACCCGATGCCGTGAGCACGATTCAGATACCACCGCTTGAAAACGTGTCGTTGTACCAAACGGACCTCGACTGCTTTGAGCTTTATAACCTGCTTACCGACATCTGCGAGCGTATGAAGTCAAGCCCCATCACGCGCGCATCAAGCGGCCACAACTTCGCGGATTTCATACATGACGTGGTCTCTATGAACATCACCCGCGCCGACGAGATACTCACGCATCTGCGCAAGTTTCCCAACGTAAACGACGCCGGATACCGCATCCTGTCCTTTGAGTTCGATGACAAAGACCCAAGCGACACCCAGTATTCGCGCCTCATCAACACGGTACAAAAGATCTTCCCCTACTCAAACTCTGCCATCTACTTTGGACGCGTCGTCACCATGGCACAATCCATCGCAAGAGAGAAAGACGTCATTGTCATGCCGCAGACGCACATGGACAAACTCGTCAAAGCATGCGAGGACCATAAATGCTGCTGCGGTGTGAGCAACACGACGATAAATTGGACGATGATACGCACGAACTTCATCAGCGCGAGCACGACGCTGGATATAGGACGCGCCATGAGAAAAGACCCCAATCAACGCGTGTTCTTATCAGAAAAAGCGCTGGTCTATCGCATGTTGGACATCTATTATCGCGATTTCAAGAGGGAATTCAGGCATGATAGCTACATCTACATGCTTCATCCCGGATTAGCTGCCGTGATCCGCTACGACGCCGCCCACGACACAGATCTGCGCAAGCTGCTCTACAGCTATCTGCGCAACGAGCGCAATCTCACACGCACCGCCACAGAGATGAGCATGCACCGCAACACCGTCATCTACAAGGTCAAGACCCTTACCTCGCTTGTCGAAGACGACCTTGATGACCCGATCATAAGGTTGAGGTTGCTGCTTAGCTGCATGATGTGTGATTACGCCGAGAAAGCCTTTGGCATTCCGCCGACGAGCTTTCCGGGGTACACAAAGTAATCTAGAGACGCGCACGCGCGTACAGAACCACGCGCACAGGGCGCCGCGGGCTATGACGCTGGCGCTTGGAGCCCTCCCCTACTGGCCCTTACGCAGGTACTCGTCGATAACGCGCTTTGACGCGATGCGAACCATAATCTCGTCTGTTCCCTGGGCAAGCTGATAACCACGGCAATCGTTCCAGATGCGTCCAACACGCGTTAGGCGTGTGTAACCCAAGCCGCCAAAGATCTGAAGCGCCTCCGAAGCGACCTCTGTTGCGGCCTTAGGTACGAAGCGTTTGGCCAAAGCGGCAGAGAGTCTGCAATCCTGCCCGGCGTCCACTTGGATCGCAGCCTGCTCTATCAGCGACCTCATAGAGCGAATCTTTATCTCCATATCGGTGATTTTCTCTTGGATTTGGGCCAGGTTGGAGATAGTTGAGCCAAAGCACACGCGGCTAGAAGCGTACTTCACGGCGTCGTCCATCGCCGCCTGTGCAAGACCCAAAGACGCAGCACAGGCAAGGATACGGCCGACGGCAAAGGCATCGGTCATAGGCGCGTGCGCACGGCCGCGCTCACCAATGACAAACTCCGGGCGCATCTCTACGTCCTCGAACTTAATCATCGCCTGCGGGGTCATGGTCTGGCCGATTGTCTCTATGGGGTAGGTGCTCACGCCCGGCAAGGTCCTGGGAAAAAGCCAAAACGTAAGACGTTGGTCTTTGTCTGTCGAGTCCTCCTCTTTGGCGACGGCCATGATATAAGGCTCGAACTGGCCATTGCTCACGTACATTTTCATGCCGTTCAGATAGACTTTGCCATCCCGCGTGACGGTGGAAGTCTCCATGGCAAAGGTGTCGGTTCCAGAAGACGGCTCTGTGATCGCCTCGGAAAAACCCGTGGCGCCTGTCGATTCAATCATGTTGCGCACCAGGTCAAAGTGGTCCTCACCACCTAAGATCTGCATCAATCGAATGCTGAGGATATGAGTGAGAAACGGCAACGCCGCCCCTGCCGTGCGATGCAGCTCCTCAATAACAAAGATTTGGGTCATGAAATCGGCAGGTACTCCGCCCAATGCCTCGGGCAGACCCATCTTGCCTAGGTCACTCGCGTAAAACGCCTTGAGAACATCGGATGGCATGCCCTGCCCTTTGCACCAGCTCTGTATGCTCTTCTCATCCAGGTACTTATCGGAAAAATCCCTTACAAGTTCTTGGACCTCAAGACGACGCTTGTCATACTGCGTGGTTTCCAAAGCCATGCCATCCCTCGAGACAGATCGGTCAAAGCTCTCATGAAGCTCGACGTTCTTACATAACAACCCTGCTATTAGAAAACAAATTTTACAGCTATCACAAAGCTGCAGGGCAAAAGCAAGAGCCGCTGCATAGGCGAGCGTGCAAGGGACGTGCCCTAACACCCGCCGCGCAGCGGCTCTTTGCGTCTATATCAAAGTCAGCTTCTACAGAAGCGCGTTGAGCGCGGGAAGAACCTCTTTGATATCGCCAACCAGGCCGTAATCGCACTGCTTAAAGACAGGTGCGTTCTCATCCTTGTTGATGGCAAAGATAACGCCACTGCGGTTTGCGCCGACCATGTGCTGCATCTGGCCAGAAACGCCAGCGGCAACATAAACCTTGGGAGAAAGCATGAGGCCAGAGACGCCGATGTAGGACTCGGTGGGCATCCAGCCGTTGCCCTCGGCCAAGGGGCGCGTGCAACCCAGACCAGCACCGATCTTGTCACAAAGCTCGCGAGCCAAGTCAAGGTCTGCTTCCTCGGCAAAACCACGGCCAGCGGCAACGACGACATCGGACTTGGTCAAGTCAACGCCGGTCTTTTCAACAGGCTGGCTGGAGACGACGCGGATGGCCTTTTGAGGAGCAACCCACTCGAGAGCAGTAGCCTCAGCGCAAGAACCAGTGGGCTCTGCGGCGTCAGGGAAGGCAGAAGGAGTCGCGGTGTAGAAAGCAACCGCGCCTGCCGCCTTGCGCGTAATCTGGCCAACGCCGCCGTAGTACATGGAGGTTGCGGCGCCATCGGCAATAGACATGGCGTCGGTGATAACAGCAGCGCCAGCAGCAGCTGCCATATGGCCGACGACAGACTTGATGTGGCGGGTGGGCTCTGCGATTACGATTGCAGCGCCCTCTGCAGCGGGCTTGAGGCTCTCTGCCGCGTCATCAGCAGCGCAGCCAGCCGGAACGGCAACGGTATAAGCCGCATCGGCGGTGTTGGGGGCGTAAGCAGCGCCGCCAACCAGGGCAACGGCGACTTCGTCGCCAAGAGTGCGTGCACCAGCGCAAAGCTGAGCGGCGACGTCGGAGTGTTCAGCGATTACCAGAACTTTCATCATGTTCTCTCTTCCTACTGGAGTGCGCTCTTGAGAGCTTGTGCGAACTGGTCGATTGCGCCGTCATCCGCAGCATTGGCAATCTGGAGCTTGCGCTCGGCAGCCTCGGGGGCCTTGACTGCCTCGATCTGCGTAGCGGCGGCGGGCTGGCAGGGAGCACCGGTGACGTTCATGGGCTTCTTGCCGGCCTTGAGGATGTCCTTCATGCCGGGGATACGGGGCAGGGCAACCTCAGGCGTGACTGCTACCAGGCAGGGGAAGTCGAGCTCGACGACCTCGACGACGTCTTCCAGGCGACGCGTTGCCTTCACGCCGTTGCCGGTGACCTCGATGGAGGACACAGCGTTGACAGCAGGAATGCCGAGGGCATGGGCGAGCTGCACGTCGACTTGCTGAGCGTAGTTATCGGCAGAGCCGTCGCCGCAGACGATCAGGTCGAACTCCTCGTCGCCGAGCGCCGCAGAGAGGACCTGTGCGGTTGCATGAGCGTCCATATCGGCGCAGGCGTCGTCTGCCACCATGATCAGCTCGTCGGCGCCGCGGGCCAAGATGTTCTTCTTGAGCTTGGACTCATCGATGGCGGCATCGCCAGCGGTGAGAACCTTGACGCTGGAGCCTTCGTCGGCTGCAGCAAGCTGGGCGGCAATCTCAATCGCGTTGGTGTCGTAAGCAGAGATCGTCGGGCGCGCCTTGGACATATCCAAAGAGCCGTCTGCCGCTGCGGTGATGTCTTGGTCGTCTGCAACGACCTTAACAGCAGTGATGATCTTCATTCGAATCTCCCTATCTTTCAGGCTTCAAAGAGGCTTAGTTCTTGGCGTACTTCTTGGCCAGCTGACGACCAGCGATGTAGCACATAATCTCGTCGGTGCCACCTGCGATCTGCATACCGCGCAGGTCAACCCAGATGCGACCGAGGCGAGTCTCGTCCGTGTAGCCCAGGCCGCCGTAGATCTGCATAGCCTCGCTTGCGACCTCGGTGCAAACCTTGCCTGCGTAGTACTTGAGCAGTGCGGAGTCGATGCGGACGCTCTCGTTGTTGTCCATCTTCCACAGCGTCTTGTAAAGCATATTGCGGCTGTTCTGCAGCGCGATCTCCATCTCGGTGAGCTTGAGCTGGATGAGCTGGTAGTTATACAGCGGCTTGCCAAAGGTGGTGCGCTGGGACACATAGGCGGCTGCGTCGTCCATAGCTGCCTGAGCGCAACCGATGCACTGTGCGACGATGAGGCAACGCTCCATCTCGAAGTTCTTCATCAGGTTGTAGAAGCCCTTGCCAGGCTCGCCGATACGCATGTCCTCGGTGAGCACGACGCCATCGAAGTACATCTCGCAGAAAGCGGAGACCTGCTGGCCAATCTTGTGCAGCGGAGCCGTGGAAAGACCGGGAGCATCCTTGGGGATAATCCACATGGACATGGACTTGTTCTCGCGGGAGGGGTCCTCGTCCTTGGCGATAACCAAGACGTTGGGGAAGACTTCGCCCTGGGTAACCCAGGTCTTCTGGCCGGACAGAATGTAGGTGCCGTCAGCCTGCTTCTTGGTCACGCAGGTCATGGCCTGGTTGTCAGAGCCAGCACCCGGCTCGGAAAAGCCCAAAGAGAAGATGGGCTCGCCGCTCTCCATGTAAGCACCCATGGCGGAGTTGATCTGATCGGGGGTGGCGCCAAACTCGATGAAGTCCCTCATGGCAAGAGTGTTGTTGAGGGTAGGCAGTGCGCATCCGGAATAATGTGCGAACTCCTCGGTGAGGATGCCCAGAGTCACAGCGTCGGTATCGATGCCTTCGTACTCCTCGGGGATACCCATGAGACCAAAGCCATTCTCCATCCAGGCATCGGTGAGCTCCTTGCTCATCTTGTGGTCTTTGTACATCTGAGTAATCTTGTCTTCTGTCGTGTAGCGCTCGCAGAACTCCTTGATGCTGTCGACAAGAAGCGCCTGCTCATCTGTGTAGCTGAAATCCATTGCCGAACTACCTCCCAAAAAGAGAATGTTGGTCATATGACCCTTATAGACAGCCCTAGCACAGGGCTTTGCTTATCACATTGTCGCGACCTGAATACAGAGAGGAAATAGGCAGATTTGCAGTTATGGCTAAGAAAAGGAAACTAAACGAGCGTGAGCGAGAAACTCGTGGCGGTAACCGGGTGGTTTCTTATAGCGCCCTCGATCGACTCGGGCAAGATGTTCCAAAACGGATTCTCTGCATCGTCTAGGACCTCGTCTGGCAGCTCTTTGCTACATACAAGGTTCTCGAGCATCCCCACAAACAACGCGAGGCTTCCGCGCGCGAGGAACCCACGCGTCTGAGCAGGGATGTAGCGCCCGTCGGCGATGAACTCTATATCCTGAAGAAACGCCGGGTAATACAGGTTCTGGATATACAACTTGAGGTTATCCGGCTCTTGATCCTTGAACATGGCGCGATAAAACTTCTGCCGCTTCCTAAGGGCCAAGACCATTTGCTTGAGGAAAGCACCCTGGTCGAACATACGCGCTCCTGTGAGCAAGCGAACATAATAGGGCAACTCCGGGAACAGATCCTTCTCAACGGCAACGCTATCTTGGGCAGGAAAGACATGACTGCTGCAATCAAAAACCTCCTCAATCATGGAGGCGATATCAGTGCGAAAGATCCAGTAGGCCACGCTGTATTTTGAGGAGAAGTGATAGTAGAAGGAGTTCTTGTTCACTCCGGCTTTTCTCACGATATCGAGCACGCGAACATCAGCAGGGCCCTCATCGGCAACCATGTCGATGTAAATCTGGGCGAGCTTTTCTTTCGTGTTGCCCCCTGCGCTTTTGCCTTTAGCCACAATGACACTCGTCCTAACCTAATTGTTGGCCGGATTCTCATTACTGCCTAATAATAACTGATTAATGCTCTCGCGTTTTAACAAGAAGAGCACGAGGGCGAGGACAACAGGCACGAGCATAATCAAGTACATACTTGAATACGCCTGTAGCTCGCCAAAGCCGTATCCGCAAAGCACATCCACAATCAGGCCGCCTAAGACGGGGCCGATAAGGTAACCAAGATCCAACCCTATGTAGTAGGTATTGCTTGCCGCCCCACGCTCGTCGCGTGGAGCACATTGAATGCTAAGGGACTGCAGCAGCGGAGAGACGGCCCCATACCCAAAGGCACCAATCAAGGCTGCCGCGATATAGACGTAGAAGCTGGTTGCATGCCAGATGATGACGAGGGACGCGCCAAAAAAGACCAAGCCTATGGGGATGATCTTGCCTGCTCCGTACCTGTCTGCAAGCCCACCGAATACCGGACGCGTAGCCAGTAAACACAGCGCATAAACCGTGAAGAACCAACCGATGCCGTCTACGCCGTTAAGGTTGCCGTAAATCACGATAAAGCCATTGATGCAGGAGAAGGGGACGACGAGCAGGATGTTAAGCCCTGCAGGCATAAGCGATTTAATCGCGATGATGCGCGAGAGCTTGACCTGGTATTTCTTGCGCGGCGCAGGCGAGCTTTCCTTGACAAAGAACGTGAGCAACCATGCTACAAACATGGACGCCGCCGATATCCTAAACGTCCACTCAAAACCCACGGCATTATGCAGCCAAAGCACGACGGCGGGGCCGGCAGCCTGCGAGACGGCAAACGAGAGGCTAAAGATGGACAGTCCGAGGTTCACCTTGTCATGCGGAAGGGACTCCCCTGTCAACGCAAGGGCAACCGGACCTGCGCAACCCATTCCAAGCCCATGCAAAAGACGGGATGCAAATACCATGGGAATCGACGTAGAGAGGCTGTAGAGAAACATCGCAAACGTAATCAAAACAAGGGCTGCATTCAATATGCGCTTCTTGCTAAAAGAGTCAAAGGCTGGCCCTGCAAAAGGCCTGATGAGCAAAGCCGTTATCGCAAAGGCACCCGTCACAAAACCAACGACTTGCGCCGTGGCTCCAAGCTCATAAGCATAAAGCGGGATCAGCGTGTTTATCATCATCTGCCCCATCGATTGGAACAAGGCGATGACCAGCAAGCAGATGAAGCTGATATTCCAGACGCTTTTGCTCATATGCTAAATCTCTCACGTCTCCTCAAAACGCTTGGCGCACATACGCGTCAACCTCAATAACGAGGATAACGCAGACGCCATCGAGCGCATATAAACACGTCATCTTGATTAAGCGGACAAATGTGAACAGGCGGCGGGCAGCAAGCAGGCGGGCCCGCCGAGAACCCTCGACGAGCCCGCATAGCTTCTTTATCAGCAGCAAAAAGCAGCGCCTGCATTCGCCCGGATGTCAGCTCAGCCCTTCCCTACTCGGCAAGTTTTGCCTCCATGTACTCCGGCGTAAGGTCCACATAGCTGCCGTCGCCGCGCATCAGGCGCCTGAAGCCCGCTTGGTAGAAGAGCTCGCGCACAGCCGGCACGTCAAAACCGCGTGCAGCGGCGGTGTCTTCTGCCGTGTCACGCGGGTTGAAACCCGTCTCTGCCGTCACGCAGTTAGAGCCGCTTGTGAGGCTGATGAGGTTTGCCTCATGGTGCCCCATATGGATCGCATGGGGTCTGTCGCACATGAGCAGCGTCTCGATGGCGTTCATCTGCGCCATGCGCAGGTTGGTTATCTCATTGGACAGGCCCTCATAGCAAGTACCGGGAACGCTCGTGCGCTTCATGACGCCCGTCGTGTCCAGCCCGCCAAACTCCTCGTCGCGATCGCGAATCTCCATCAAACGGGCGGCGATGTCTGCGATGGGCGTCTCCGCGCCTACCGGCTCGCAGCACTCCTCGACCTTAAGACCGGCTGCATAAGCAGCATGAATCGTCTCCTCGCGACGCTCCGGGCTAATCTTAGTAAGACAACCCTCGCCAAGGCGCTTGATATGGTACACAGCATTGACCCCGGCGTCTTTGAGCTTGCGGAAGTATTCCTCGGTCGTATCACCGATGTTAGAGATGAGGCGCACATCAGCAGGGATAGCGGCGCGCACGGCTTTGACGCACTCGAGATAGTGATCCTCGTCGAAGGTGTTCATCGTCATAAGGTAGAGCCCGTAGAGGTCGCCGCCCTTGGTGAACTCCACGGCACGGCGCACCACCTCTTCCACAGGCATGACCACATGCTCGGTAAAGCAGGTATGGCTCTTGCCAAAGGAGCAAAACTGGCAATCTGCCTCGCAGGGGTAGACCTCGATGCCAATCTGGCCCCAGATGGTCGCGGTGTTGCCGGTCTTCTGCCTTTGGATGCCGTCTGCAGCACCGCGCACAGCTGTTGCCTCAGGGGAAGCCTCGTCAAGCTCCAAGAGCTTCACGACCTCGTCGTATGTTGGCGCTTTGCCCTCCCATGCACGGTTGATAATCTGCTCGATGTTTATATCCATGGTGCTCGCCTTTCTAATTACGTGTTGATATCTCGATTTTATCCATCGCCCGTGCCCATGGTGTTATCAAAGTCAAACACGATGCGTTTCATTGTGCCCCTCACAGGTGGTAGTAATCGCGTGCCAGAAGTTCCATGAAGTCTTGCGATAAATAGACCTTGAGCTTCTCGAAGGTCTTGTCGTTTTTAAGCGGATGCGCCGGATCATGGTATTGAACCCACGCCATGGCGCTCCAAGTCATGCCGCGCAGGCAGTTGGCCATGGTGTAAGCGTCAAAGCGAGCGTCAAAGCTGCCGCGCTCAAAGCGCCCGTCAACGGCATCCCAGTAAGACTCCACAAAGGCGTCGCGCGCGTCTGCAGTGAAGATGAAATCCGTATCCCAGATAGTGGTGGTGGGCGCAAGGAAGTAGGCCACATCGCGTGTGGCCTCCCCCACGATGGCCTTCTCCCAGTCCACGATGTGGCCGCTTGTGCCGGCGTCGTCTACCAAGAAGTGCGCCGACACCATCTCTGTGCTGATGATGTGGTTGCACTCCTCTTTGCGCGGTGCGGTAGCAAGCTGTGCGCGAGCTTTGTCGAAGAAGCGCTCGATGTAGCTTTTGACCAGCGGGTCTGCCAAAGGCGAGGCCGTATAGACGGCGTACATGCGCTCGCACTCTGCGACGAGGTCTGCCAAGGCATCGCCCGGGCGCAAGATAACACCGTTTGGCTGCGGGACAATGCTGTGAACATCGGCCATCATCTGCGCCGCACAATCAAGGTGCGCCTGGTTCTTAAAGTCGATCATGCGCCCGTCCACGCACTCCATAACGACAACCCCGCGCGGGCAGTATTTGCGGGAGTTATCGACATAAAGCGGTTTGGGAGTACAGCCGCTGGGGGCAAGCTCAAGCAGCACGGCGTACTCATAGCCCACCTGATCTTCAAGGTCCAGCTGGCTTATGTAATTGAAGCGCAGGACATAGCGCTGCCCCGTTGCCGGATGCACAAACCAGTAATTGGCATTGTGCTCGCCTTGCGCAAGCGGAAAAGCGCTGAGAACCGAGCCATCCTCGATGCCCAACGCCTCCCACAATGCCCCGTTAGCGCGCAGGTACTGCGTAGCTTTTTTGATGTCGTCCTCTGTCAACGATTTCTCTTTCACTCAGCAGCAAACACTGCGGCCGCAAGTCTTACTCGGCGAGCTTTGCCTCCATAATAAGCTCCGCCGCTAAGCTGTGCACTCTACAAGATAAAGTTAAAGATGTCTTGGCGCACCATGTAGATGAAGAAAATGAGCATCAAGGCGATGAAGACTATCGTGGTTGCGTTGATGACACGCACCGATACCGGGCGTCTGATGACCTTCTCCACGCACTCCGTAACAATCTTGCCGCCGTCAAGCGGCGGAACAGGAACTAGATTGACGATGCCAATGGAGATAGAAACTGCAGCCACGATGTAGAGGTACATAAAGACGTCTATACCTGCGGCTTGCTTGGCTAAAACGCTTATGCCCACGATGGAGCTCGATTGGCTCAAGGTCTGTGCCGAGGTAGACGGATTGAAGAGCATGGCGTATGCCACAACCGTCTGGCTCATCATCGACCAAGCGCTTTGCAGAGCCTCCCCGGGGCCTACGCGCATGCGGTCTGTTGCGGCATAAATGCCGATGATGGCCTTGCCGCTATCGTTTTGAGCGGCCTTGAGCTTGACGGTTATGTCCTGACCGTCGCGGCTAATACCCAAGGTGACGGTGTCCCCCGCTTGCTTGTCTGCCAAAGCCGTATTGAGCTGTGACAGGTACTCGACCTGCGTGCCGTCGACAGAGGTGATGGTATCTCCCGGTTGCAGGCCAGCCTCTTGCGCCGGCGAGCCGTCTAGCAAGCTGTCGATTGTGGTGGTGGAATACTGCATGCCTATGCCGCAAAACGCCACCAAGATGAGCACGACGGTAAGGACCGCGTTGGCAAAGGGGCCGGCAAAGAGCACGATGAGACGCTTCCAACAGGGCAGGCCGCGATAGGTCTCCTTGCGATGAGAGTCCAACAGAGCCACGGGGTCTTGTACCTCGCGTGCCTGACCGAGTTCTAGGCCATCCGTCTTGGGAGCACACCATTTATCTGTCTTGTTGCTACGGCCGGGCTTGTTGATAGCCCCCCAACCGTCTAGAACGGTAAGCACATACTCGGCGTCATCGGCCTCCAAATTGCAGGCCTGCGCCACATGCTCTACATCTACAGAGCCCTGCCGATACACATAGGCCAACACCGGGGCAAGGTTAGGGTCCTCTTTGCCGCCCTCCATGCCGGCGATGCGGTTGTAGCCGCCCAGAGGAATGCAGGTGATGCCGTAGCGCGTGCCGTTGCGCTCAAACCCGATGTTGGGGCCCGGCATGCCAATCATGAACTCGGTCACGCGCACGCCAAACGCGCGCGCCGCGATAAAATGGCCCAGCTCGTGGACGACGACGATGATGATAAGCAGTAGCAGGCCCCAAAAGACCGTGAGCAGCGCATCAACCAAAGGTAACTCCGTTCATCTAGTTTTCCCGGACCTGCATGCTAGCGCTTGGGTGCGACGCAGAAATCTCTTTTAGAAAACGGTCACGAACTTATCATCAAAACCTTAAAGAGGGCTGCAGGTTG
>CAYQLX010000002.1:45057-50424 GCA_964418305.1 uncultured Coriobacteriaceae bacterium
CCCTCGTTGCAGGCATCAAGCGCCAGCCCTAGGCAACGGAAGGTTTCAATATCCGGATCCATAAACTCTAAGCTGTGCAGTTTGGTAAAGTCGCAGGCCTGAGCGGGGCTTTCCCAACGATGCGGATAGCTGAGCGCAAACTGTATGGGGATGCGCATATCGGCCACACCCAGATGCGCTTTGACCGAGCCGTCCCTGTACTCAACCATGCTGTGCACACAGCTTTGCGGATGCACCACGACGCGAATATCGCTGGCACTAACCCCAAAGAGATGATGAGCCTCTATGACCTCGAGCCCTTTGTTCATAAGACTCGCGCTGTCCACAGTAATCTTGGGGCCCATGTTCCATGTGGGATGCGCCAATGCCTGCTCAACCGTGACCTGCGACAACTGCTCGCGCGTATAACCCCTAAACGGGCCGCCCGAGCACGTAAGCCAGATGCGGCGCGCCTCACGCGGGTACTCGCCCAGATAGCACTGATAGATGGCGGAGTGCTCGCTGTCCACCGGCAGCAGCGTCTCGTGCGTTGCAAGCGGCATAATCAAATCTCCGCCCACGACCAAAGACTCTTTGTTGGCCAAGGCGAGCTTCTTGCCGCAGGCGAGCGTGTCATAGCTGGCGCGCAAGCCAGCAGCACCCGACAGCGCGTTGACCACGATGTCTGCATCCTCCAGCTGCGCCAGAGCCGCTACGGCATCTGGGCCAAAACCCACCTGTGCATCTTGCGGCAGCTGCGCGAGTACTGCGGCATCCTTGCACGAAGCATCGCCCAAAGCGAGCTGTTTAACGTCAAACTCGGCAGCTTGAGATACCAACTGCTCCACACGCGACCCGCAGGCAAGCGCCACAACCTCCAGCTTGTCTGGGTGCATGCGGCACACATCCAGCGTCTGCGTGCCAATAGAGCCGGTAGAGCCCAGAAGGGCGATGCGCAACTTGCTCACAGGTAGATTCCTAACGCAAAAAAGACATACGGCGCAATCATGACCATGACGCAGGCCACAACGCTCACAAAAAGCAAGGAGTCGCTGCGGTCAAGCAGGCCGCCGTGACCGGGCATGAGGTTTCCCGAGTCCTTGGTATTGAAGCTGCGCTTGATGTGGCTTTCTGTCAAGTCGCCCATGATGCCGATGATGCCGCACAGAAGGCCCGCGATGCCCGCCCACACAAAACCAAAGCCGCAATTAGGCGCCACGACGGGGATGAGCAGCCAGAACAGCATGCTGCCAATCATGCCAAAGATCACGCCCTCCCAGGTCTTTTTAGGGCTGACCTTAGGCGCAAACTTGTGCTTGCCAAAGGCGCAGCCGCCCAGGTAGGCAAAGCCATCGTTAGCCCAGACGGACGCAAGCACAAACAGGCACATGAGGCCGCCCTCGAGCCCGGGCATGCGAAAGCGCATGAGGACAAAGGCGGACAGCGTGAGGCCCACATAGAGGTACCCAAACACCGTGATGGACACATCCACGATGGACTCCTCGGACCTCACAAAGAAGCGGCACAGACACACGATGCCGCCAATGAAGGCCGTGGCCAGCGCAAAGGCCACGACGTGCGTGCCGTCGATGTTAATCGACATAGAAAGCGGGATGAGCACAGCCACGGTCGTGCCGATGGCCTTGTAGGGCTTGTAACCTGCGTTGGTGGCCATACGCAAAAACTCATAGCAGCAAATACCGCTCGTCACCGCTATGCACACGAGTGTGGTGTACCACGAGACAAGCGTACACAGCCCCGTGATGATGATGTAGACGGCGCCAGCAACGACGCGCCGGAAGAGGTCGCTTTGATTGATTGCCATGAAAAGCTAGCTCACTTTCCCAAAACGTCGATTGCGCTGCTGGTAGGCCAGCAGGGCACGCAACAGTTCGTAGCGGTCGAAATCGGGCCACAAGACATCGGTGACGTAGAGCTCTGAGTAAGCAATCTGCCACAGCAAAAAGTTGCTTATGCGCAGCTCACCGCTCGTGCGGATGAGCAGATCCGGGTCTGGCATGTCTGCCGTGTACAGGCGCGAGGCGAGCATATCCTCGTCAATGGCCGCCGGGTCCAAATTGCCCGCCGCAACATCTGACGCAAGCGAGCGCGCGGCTTGCACTATCTCTGAGCGCGAGCCGTAGTTAACCGCAATGGCCAAGGTCATGCCCGTGTTCTTGGCACTTGCCTGCGCGGCTTTGGAGAAAACCGTGCGCGTGGCAAGGGGCAAATCCTCTATGTTGCCCAAAAGCTTGATGCGCACGCCCTCTGCCATAAGACCCTGAATCTCGGCGCTCATGGTCTGGGCAAAAAGCGACATCAGGCCCTTGACCTCGTCTTTAGGGCGCTTCCAGTTCTCGGTAGAAAACGAGTAAATAGTCAGGTAGCGCACGCCTATGTCGTTGCATGTGGTGATGGCCTCACGTACAGCAGCGATACCGGCCTTGTGGCCCTCACCGCGCTCAAGACCCCTCGACGTCGCCCAGCGCCCGTTGCCATCCATGATGATGGCAACATGTTGCGGCACAGCCTCCATATCGAGCGCACACGGATCTAGCCCCTGCGGCGGCTCGGGGAATATCTGAGCTGGTGTCGATGGGCGCTGCGGCACGTTTAGATCTCCATAACCTCGGCTTCTTTGGCGGCCAAAAGCTCGTCCACCTTAGCCACGTACTTATCGGTGAGCTTTTGAAGCTCTGCCTCTGCGCGCTTGAGCTCGTCTTCGCTCATCTCGCCGTCTTTTTGGGCGCGCTCCATCTTCTTCTTGCAATCCTGGCGAGCGTTGCGCACGCCGGTGCGGCCGTGCTTTTCTGCCACGTTCTTGCATTCCTTGACGATGTCGCGGCGGCGCTCCTCGGTGGGAGCGGGGAAGTTGAGGCGAATGACACCCGTGCCGTCGTTGTTGGGAGTGATGCCCAAATCGGACGCCAAGATGGCCTTCTCAACAGCGTTGACGATGGATTTGTCCCAGGGCTCGACGGTAAGCATGTGAGCCTCTGGTGCTTTGACAGCGGCGACCTGCGTGATGGGAGTAGGCGCGCCGTAGTAGTCAACGGTAATGCCGTCGAGCACAGAAGCGCTGGCGCGGCCGGTGCGGAGCTTGGAGAAGTCCTTGGAAAGCGCGGCGAGGCACTTTTCCATCTGGGACTCGGCGTTTTTGATGAAGTCGTTCATGGCTGTCCTCTCTAGCTGACGACGGTTCCGATGTTCTCGCCGCGCATGACGCGGGCGATGTTGCCCTCCTTGTGGAGGTTAAAGACGATGATGGGCAGGCCATTGTCCTTGAGCAGGGCGCTGGCCGTGGAGTCCATGACGTTGAGCTCTTTTTCGAGCACCTCTTTGTACGAGATCTTCTCGTAGCGCTTGGCATCCGGGTTGGTGCGCGGATCAGAGTCGTAGACGCCGTCAACCTGCGTGGCCTTAAGCATGGCCTGAGCGTTAATCTCGCACGCGCGCAAGGCAGCGGCAGTGTCTGTAGTGAAGTAAGGATTGCCAGTGCCGCAGGCAAAGATGACCACACGGCCCTTCTCCAAGTGACGGATGGCCTTGTTGCGGATGTAGGGCTCTGCCACCTCGCGCATGTCGATGGCGCTTTGCACGCGCGTGGGGATGCCGACGCGCTCAAAGCCCTCGCGCAGTGCCAGCGCGTTCATAGCCGTTGCCAGCATGCCGATGTAGTCTGCCTGGGCGCGGTCCATACCGTTGGCAGCGCCCGCTATGCCGCGAAAGATGTTGCCGCCGCCCACAACGATGGCCAGCTGCACGCCGCCGTCAACGACCTCTTTGACAGACTTGGCGATCATCTCGGTCACCTTTGGGTCGATGCCATAGCCGCCATCGCCCTGCAAGGCTTCACCAGAGAGCTTGAGGAGCACACGCTTGTACTTGAAGTCCGACACTGTCCATTCCCTTCTTGTCGTCAATCAACCGATGCGAAAGACGCCGGGCCGCACGGGCCTGACGCTGGGACCAAAAACCTAGATGCGCTCGACGAAGCGGCCGTCGCGGGTGTCGATCTTGACCTTATCGCCAATCTCCAAAAACAGCGGGACCTTGATTTCTGCGCCGGTCTCTGTGGTAGCGGGCTTGGTACCGCCCTGAACGGTGTTGCCCTTGAAGCCGGGCTCTGTCTCTGCGATTTCCATCTCGACGAACATGGGCGGCTCAACGCTGATGAGTTCACCATCGGCATATTGGGCCAAGCAGGTGTCGCCCTCTTTGAACCACTTGACGTTATCGCCCAAGAAGTCTGCGGCGACCTCGGGCTGCTCGAAGGTGACAGGATCCATGAAATAGTAGGTCTCGCCGTCGTTCCAGGAGTACTCCATCTCCTTGGTCTCCAGGCGGACATCGTCGAACTTGTCGTTGGGGCGGAAGGTGTACTCAACCACACGGCCGGTGTTGATGTCCTTGAGCTTGGTGCGGATGAAGGCACCGCCCTTGCCAGGCTTGACATGCTGGAACTCGACGATGACGCAGAGCTTGTTGTTGTACTTGATGCACATGCCGTTTTTGAAGTTAGAGGGCTGGACGGGCATACCGAACCACCTTTCTGTTTGCCATGCCGCGCACATGCACAGCGCAGAGGCGGGCGCGGCCCACCACAGGCGAAGCGTTCTGCCTTTTGCAAGGCGGCGCTCGCCCCTGCGCGCGGCTGCGATGCGTGTGCACCGGCCGCTATGCGACGGCTTTCCTTAAATAAATCTTCAGTATTCTACTCTAAGAGAGCTAGCGACAAAGGCAGGGCGCGCAAGATACCAGCAGAAATGCACAGGATGAGGAGGTATGGATTCCCAGACGGAGTACGCAATTAGCGTACAATCGTGCAGGCAAACGCAAGCGGGCTACATCGAAAGGAGGAGCGACGCAGTGGAGCTCATCACCACCCCACCCATAGACCCTTACAGCTACGGGCCCAAACCCAAGCTCATGCTCAAGGTCTTTAACTTCGAGCAGCCCGTGCGCATTGAGCTCTACCCTGATGCCGCCCCTATCACCGTGGCTTACTTCCTCAAGCTGGTTGGCGAGGGCTTCTACAACGGGTTGCGATTTCACCGAGTGGTGCCGGGCTTTTTGCTGCAAGGCGGGGACCCGACTGGCACCGGAGACGGAGAGACGGAGTTCTACGTCAAAGGCGAGTTTGCCAATAACGGCATAGATAACCCGCTACACCACGAGCGCGGCACACTGAGCATGGCGCGGCAGGAGGAATACGACTCGGCGTCGTGCCAGTTCTTCATCCTCGTCAACGACGTACCGTCCATGGACGGCGATTACGCGGCATTTGGCAAGGTGACAGAAGGCATAGAGCTCATAGAGGCGCTGAGCATGCTGCCCACTTACGCCAACGAGTCCCCCATCGCCCCTGTGATCATCCAGAGCATTACG
>CAYQLX010000003.1:0-2565 GCA_964418305.1 uncultured Coriobacteriaceae bacterium
AAACCGCCTGGACCAGCGAATAAATCTATCACGGGAATCATTTTGTCAAGCCTTCCTAGCATTAAGTGCTTAACCAGGATACCAGGTGAGTGATAGCGATTCCAAACGAAATAGCAAAAGAAACGAATTTTTTGCAGTCACTTTGTGCGGTGTATCCGGAATACGGAGTCTGCATTGCCTTATCGCCGATGATTAAAATGTTCATTGTAAGCGCCCCTCCTGCGGACGGATTGTCTCTCAATTTGCCTCGTCAAATCGCAAACGCACAATGCGCTCATAACCCGACAGACAGGTAATATGAGTAACGTGCAAGAAGAGAGGTTGCGGATATGACGTTTGAAGAGATAGAGAGAAAAGCCTTGGCGTTTAGGCAAGAGCGTGATTGGGAGCAGTTCCATAACCCCAAGGACCTTGCCATATCCATCAGCTTGGAGGCAGCCGAGCTGCTGGAGGCGTTCCAATGGTCTGGCCAAGACGTGAACGCAAGCGACAAACGCGACCACATGGTAGAAGAGCTGGCCGATGTCATAATCTACTGCATGTACATGGCAAAAGAGCTTGACGTTAACCTCGCCGAAGCCGTTAGTGCCAAAATCGACATCAACGCAAAAAAGTACCCCGCAGATAAGTCCCGCGGCGTTTCCAAGAAGTACACGGAGCTATAGCCATGATCATATACAGCGGTACCAAATCTGATTTCATGTCCGAGGTCACCGACGACACCATCGCATACAAGATTCGCGACAACATCTTGGAGAAGATGCATCGCAAAACAGGTGAATCGGAGTTCAGATCATGGGTAAATTCGCTCGAGTACATGTACAAAGTGCTCGATGACAGCGATATCCCGCAAGACTCTGGGATAGCTATCGAATACAACCTCCCCAACACGGCAAAGCGCGTGGACTTCCTCGTTTCTGGATACGATCAAAACCAGGCAGAAAACGTTGTAATCATAGAGCTGAAGCAATGGGAGAAGCTTGCCAAGGTAGAGGGGCTTGACGGCCTTGTCGAAACCTATACGGGAGGCGCCGTGCGTCGCGTGGTCCATCCGTCGTATCAGGCGTGGAGCTACGCGCAGATGATAAGCGACTACAACGAGCACGCCCAGATTGCCGGCATCAAGCTCTGGCCCTGCTCCTACCTGCATAACTACTTGAGAACAGACAACGACCCCCTAGATGACACCATATACAAAAGCTATCTCGACGATGCCCCGGCGTTTACCAAAGGTGACGTGCGCAAGCTGCGCAGCTACATAAAGAATGCGGTGAGGTCAGGCGATAGTGGAGAGATCATCTACGAGATTGACAACGGTCGCATCAAACCATCCAAAAGCCTTCAAGACGCCATTGTCGGAATGCTTGAGAACAACCCCGAGTTCAACTTGCTAGACGACCAAAAGGTCATCTTCGAACGCGTGATGGAGCTCTCGCGTTGCTGCGAGAAGGACGGAAAGAAACGTGTGCTCATCGCTACGGGAGGCCCGGGCACCGGCAAGACCGTCATCGCCATCAATCTGCTTGCTCGCCTAACCCAAGAAGGTATCTTTGCCCAGTACTGCTCAAAGAACAGCGCGCCGCGCACCGTCTACGCAGCAAAGCTCAAAGGCCACAGGACCAAAAGCAGCGTCGACAACATGTTCAAGGGCTCTGGTTGCTACATCGACACACCCAGCAACGCCATCGGTGTCGTGCTTGCCGACGAAGCACATCGCCTCAATGAGAAATCCGGCCTCTATGCAAACCAAGGCGTCAACCAGATACACGAGATAATCCATGCAGCAAGGCTCAGCGTGTTCTTCATCGATGAAAGCCAGCGCGTGACTTTGAAAGACATAGGCAGCGTAGAGGAGATTCGCCATTGGGCCATCGCCAACAGCGCCGAGGTATACCGAGAAGAGCTCACGTCTCAGTTCCGCTGCAACGGCTCGGACGGATACCTTGCCTGGCTAGACGATGTGCTGGACATCCGTAAAACGGCAAACTACGACATGGATAGCATCGACTACGAGTTCGTCGTGCTCGACACGCCGCAAGACATGCGTCAGAAGGTCATCGAACGCAACGAAGGCTCTAACAAATCGCGCATATTAGCTGGGTATTGCTGGAACTGGCCCAAAACCGGGCGCTCCGACACAGACACACACGAGATAAAGATCGGCAACTTTGAAATCAGCTGGAACCTCGATAGCGGCGAGGCATTTGCCATAAGCCCCACCTCGATAAACGAAGCTGGATGCATACACACGACGCAAGGACTTGAGTTCGAATATGTAGGCGTGATCATCGGCGATGACCTGCGATATGAGAATGGGCGCATCGTCTGCGACCCAACAAAAAGGGCGAGCACAGATCAGTCGTTGAAAGGCATCAAGAAGCTGTCAAAGGAGGACCCAGTGCGTGCCCAGCAGCTTGCCGACGAGATTATCAAGAACACCTACCGCACGTTGATGACACGAGGCATGAAGGGCTGCTATGTCTATGCAACCGATCCAGGGCTGCGTGACTACCTCAAAAAGCGTGCTCAACGTTCCTATCAATACAACGCAGTGCAGGTCTAACG
>CAYQLX010000003.1:2665-4157 GCA_964418305.1 uncultured Coriobacteriaceae bacterium
AAGCGAAGCGCGATGCAGGTGTCCCTTGGCTAATCCTTGGAATCTCGTTGTCCGAACTCGCTCGCGCACGCGTAAATAGGCACAAAGCGCAAAATCCCGTCTTTCCCAAAGTCCTTCTGAGACAGCAACCACGTGCCCGCCACATGCGCGGAGTATTTAGCGGCAAAGGCATCGAGAGACTCGTGCTTACCGATGCCAGAAGACTTAACCTCCAAGGCATGGACCTTAGCGCCTTGCGAGACAAGAAAGTCAATCTCGTAGTAGTGGGTGCTGCCCTCCTTGTCCCATGTGTGGTAGAAAAGCTCGCGGCCCTGTGAGGCGATTGATTGCGCCACAGCATTCTCGTAGAGATAGCCGAGGTTGGCGGGCAGCTTGTCCGAGAGAAGCTTCTCATAGAGAACGTTGTCCACCTCGGGCCTATCGATGAACATCAGCGTTACGAATAGACCCGTGTCGGCTAGGTAGAGCTTATAGGATGAAGGATCTTTGGTCGCGGACAGGCTCACGCGAGGGTCGGTTGAGTTGTAGGCGCAGAGCACCGTCTTGGAGTCAATGAGCTCTGCCAACAGGGACTCGGCCTTGGCGTTGCGGCGTTTGCCAGTGGCAGCAGGTATCGAATATCTGCGCGTGTTGCGAGCGAGCTGGGCGGGGATTGAATGATACATGGCCGAGATGAGCCCCGACGGGTCAAGCTTGCGGAAGTCGTCCTCGTAAAGACCGATGATTTCACGCTTGACTGTATCTATCTGCGCGAAGCTCTTGCCCTCAACGTATGCCTCAATCGCTTGCGGCATCCCCCCGACGGCCATGTATGCTCGGAAATCCCGCAGCAGCTTGCGGTTCACCTGCTGGCCGACTGGTCTGCCCGCCTTGCATGCCTCAAGCGACATCTCGGCGGCGTTGCTACCTGCGGCCCAGCAAAATTCCTCGTAGTCCATGGGATGGATTTGGTACTTCTTCTCCTCGGAGGGGATGAGGATATCTTGCACATTCCTCTTGATGGATATGAGCGAGCCCGTTTCCATGTAGTGGTATCGCCCGTCGGCGACGAGGTGTTTCATCGCTTGGCGGGCTTTAGGGAACAGCTGAACCTCGTCGAAGATAACAAGCGCGTCCCCGCGAATGAGGGTTTTGCCGGTTGCCGCTTGGAGCCTCAGGAAAAACATGTCGAGGTCTGAGACGTCGTCGAAGCACTCCAAAACCGAGCGACTGGCGCGGGAGAAGTCGATGAGCACGTAGGACCCGTACTCTTGAGTCGCAAAATGCTCTGCTATGGTGGACTTGCCCACGCGGCGCGCCCCCTCGAGCAGCGCGCAATAGGAATCCGCGTAGTTCTCTTTCCATTCAAGCAGCTGGTCGTATGCTTTTCTGCGAAAATACATCGACTCCCCCTATGTGTCAGAAAGCATGATTTGCAATTCTTCAAAACTATTTTGGGGCAAAATCGACATTTCTTCAATATTTCTTTGTGCCAAAATCGACATTTCTTCAA
>CAYQLX010000003.1:4257-14767 GCA_964418305.1 uncultured Coriobacteriaceae bacterium
GCAGCAGCACCCCCTACTCGGCAGATAGGGCCTCTGTTCTTGTGCAGAGCTATGTTCAGTGGTACTTTTCGACTGTTTTGAGTATCTAGCCATTCGATTAAAGGACAGCTTTATGTCGATGCCAATCCGTCGCCCATGCCCCCTTGAAATTTCGATGGAGATTTGTTCACAGCGATGGGCGCTGCAGATATTAAATCAGCTTATGACCGGGCCAAAGCGCTTTAGCGAGCTATCCGCATCTCTAAACGGCATTTCAAAAAAGACCTTGTCCGCAAGACTAAAGCATCTTGTCGAAATAGACTTGATTGACAGGAAAGAGCTTGTGATAGCCCCACCTCACGTCGAATACTCCCTGACAGATCTTGGCGAGCAGTTCCGTCTCGTATTCGACGCAATGACCTTTTGGGGCACAAGCTATGTCAAATATCACATGGAGGTCTCAAAGAAACTAGAGGATGACATAAGCAACTACGACTTCAGTTGATAGTTCATTATCCTCAAAAACGCACCTGATTAAAAAGCGCTCGACGTGGGCGTAAATCAACTCAGATCGGTTAACAGGCCCTCATAGTCAGACATCCACTCTGTAGCGGGGCCTTCCAAAACCTCCCAACCGGTTTTGGCAAAGATCCTCTTTGCCCTGTTAATCGTCATCCCAGTACTGTTCTCAAAATCTACTTCCGCCTCTGGGGGATTAGGACCTATTTCTGCCCATGCAAGGTTAGCCCCGGTCAGCGCAAGCCGCTCTGACACCATCGACGTAGTAAGCGGATACTTGCAACCGGCGGCTAACCTGAACACCGCAACGTACAAAGCCCATCTCTCGTCGTCAATCGTGGTTAACCTATGCTTCGATCCAACAGCAGGCTCACGCCTCCAGACACCGCCAAAGACTGGGTTACTTTCCAAGGCGCACATAGTGCGTTCCGCCAACTCGTAAGGATTATGCTCGGGACCGATTGGCTCGATGCACGTGCAGTGCTTCAACCCAGCTTCATGGGTATTCTCAATCGTGGACTTTCTCGCTTCAACGGCAATCGATGTGTAGTCGCCTTCTCCCACGCGCAAAGCGTGATACGCGCCGTTGCAACCAGCTTGCTTAAGCATGACAGCTTGGTCGTAAGTAAAGTCACCCGTTCCCACGAGCAAAGGATAATCGCGCCCTATCTCCCGCCGCGTGCGCCCAACCACGTCGAGAAGTTTCTCAAAATCATATGCCGCGGTTGTGAGCATCAAAATGAGGTTGGCTCCTCGCTCGATTGCGTCAAGGCTGGACTTGACTGCCTCATCGACTCCCAACTCGCGCATGCCAATCCTCAAGCCGCGTCTAGATGCAAACGAGCAAAAGAGACAGTCACGTTCGCAAGGGCTAGCGTCAAGGCCGATTTGCGCATGAATCTGGGCTTTGCCAAACGACGCTCTCTGCGAGAGTTCATATGAAGCGTCGATAATCAAGGTAGCATCGCCAGAATGCGGATTCACACCGTACAAGAACTCAATCTCATCTCTTTCGAGACCGTTACCTTGCATCGCCTTTTCTATTATTTCTTCGACAACCATGAGAACACTTCCTGGCGTCAATTAGCCTGTCATCACCATCGCAGGCGCGCTAAACTCATCTGTCTTCTACTTCTTGAGCGTCATTTGAAAATACGAGCACGCGGTCCCAATCGACTTTCGCCTTGACCACTTGCCCTACCTCATACTTTGCGTCGAGCGGTTGCTCGACACGCAAAGTGACCGACTCATGGCACAACACGATGGAATTTTCCAACCCTTTGTAATTAACCGCCTCGACCTTGAAGGGCACATCTCCGTCTTCACAGAACTCGACATTGTCCTGTCTCACGATTGCAATAGCAGGGCCGTCTGCTACTCCGTGCGAGTCGAAGGAGACATCACCCGCAGTGAAGACCCCATCTACGACCGACCCACACAACGTCCCTTCAGACGAGAAGTACTCGGCAACCTTCGCGCAGGTCGGATGCGTGAAGACCTCGACGGGAGTACCGACTTGTAGCACTTTCCCGGCGTCCATGACAGCGATACGGTTGGAGATAGATAGCGCCTCGTCTTGATCGTGGGTCACCATGATAGTGGTGATGCCAGTCTCTTCATGAATCTGCTTGACCAGCAGCCTCATGGCATCGCGAAGGTTCTTGTCCAGAGCTGAAAACGGCTCGTCGAGCAAGAGTGCGTCGGGCTCGGCTGCAAGGGCGCGCGCCAAGGCTACACGCTGCTGTTGGCCGCCAGAAAGCTCGTGAACGCGCCTGTTTGCAAACCCAGGCAGTTGCACAAGCTCGAGGAACTTTTCTGCAATGGCCACGCGCTCGGCTTTTTTCACGCCTTTGCTCCGCAAGGCAAAAGCAACGTTTTCCCCTACGTTCATGTTTCCAAAGAGCCGTTTGTCTTGGAACATGATGACAACGCCGCGCTTCTGAGGCGCAAGGCAGTGAAGCTTCTTGCTACCGTTGACAATCTCGCCATTGCTCTCTTGAATGAGGCCAGCAATCGTCTTGAGCAGCGTCGACTTGCCACACCCGGACGGACCCAGCAGACAAAAGAACTCACCGTCCTCAATCTCGAGGTTAATATCGCGCAGCACATGGTTCTTGTCCAAGAACACATCCAAGTTTCGTATTTGAAGTGTCATAGCTTGAAATCCTGTCAATCCTGTTGTCGTGGTCCAAAGTTGTCAGAGGTAACGCGCAGGCGCCTTACCCTAAGTAGAGGCGTTGTTTCTTCAAAATAAAATTCGAAAGCTGCTCCATCACAAAGAAGAACAGCATGGCAACCGCCACATAGATCAGACCGCTGACAGCGGCTTTGCTCATGTTGCTGCCGTTGATAAGGGGCACGAGCATCACCGCGAACGTCGAAATCTGCCCCTTTCCAAGCAAGAAAGTCAAAAAGTAATCGTTAAAGGACACCGTAAAGACCATGCAGGCAGCGGAGATAATTGAAGGGAGCATATAGAAAAGCGAAACCTGAAAGTATGCCTTGAGTGGGGAGGACCCCAGCACGACGGCTTGCTCTTCGTATTTGTTTCCCAGCAAACGGGTGGCATCTGTGATGATCTTGATTGCATAGGGCATGCTGATTGCAATCTGGGGAATAACAACGCCAAGAAAGGTCCCGTCTAGATCAAAGCCGATGAAGATAATATTGATGCCAATCGCCAACGTGACAGCGGGGACGATGCAGGGTAGATATACGAGGAACTCCAATAGGTCTTTGCCTGCAAAATCGTAAAAAACGAACGCCCTAGCTACCAACGTGGCCACCACAACCGCTGCCAGACAAACAGTTATGGTGATCCCAAAAGATGTAAGGACGGTTTGAACAAACGACTTATCACCTAGGACCGATATATAACCGTCGAGGCTCCATGTATCGGGAATCAGGTCGGGAAAGACCCACAATGTGTTAAAGCTCCACACAGCCAAGATGACAAACACGAAGGCGATGAGAGCTGTGACGGCGTAAATCGCCGTGCGCATCACAGGGTGATGATTTTTGTTATATCGCTTCTCAGAGCTCACTTCAGTCCTTTCTTCTTCTTGTCATACGTATCCCAGGCATGAATCGCTAGCACAACGATTGCGGCTATGACGAGCAAAATGACGTTAATGACCATTGAGTCCGGTCGATGCGGGATGATATTGATTGAGGAGTACTCCACATAGGAAACCACTGGAAGTAACGTGTCGAATCCCGACCCTACGAGCTTTGGCACCTCGTAATTACCGAAGATGACGACAAAGACGAAGATGAATGTATGGCGGATGGTCGGCATGCACGACGGAAGGAGCACCCTCCTGAAGGTTTGCCACTTGGAAGCGCCCAGGTTCATGGCGGCTTCGCCAAGGTTATCGCTGATGCGACTCATGACCCCGATAGTCATGAAAACAAAGTACGACGTTAAGTTGAACGTGAAGACGATCATCACACCTAGCGAGTTAGGCTGGAACAAGATCCCGCCAAAGAAATCCTGCGCTTGCTGCCATCCCATCGCCGTCAGCACGCGTGAAAGAAAACCAGTGGATGTCAGCAAAGTCGTCGCACAAAGGCACACAACCGTATAAGGCATGAGCATCGGAATCTTGGAGATGTGAAAGAAGATGCCCTTGCCCTCGTATACGGTAACGATGCACCAAGCCAAAAGCACGCCTAGCACCGCAATCAAAAGCGCTGTTGTCAAAGCCAAACCGACGCTTCTGACGATTTCCACAGGCAACAATTCCGAGGAGAGCATCGAAACCCAGTACTTGAGCGTGAACGTGGTTTGATTAACCTCGGGCAGATAGCCGAGACTCTGAATAACCGTCCTCATCAAGCTCACTAGTACCAAGAAGAGGAGCAGCAAGAACGGCAAAAGCAGCAGATAGGGCATCACTGCGTTAATTTTCAAACGTCTGTTCATAGCTTTCCTAACACAAGACAAGCATCCCTCGGTCCAAAATGACGTAACGCCCTAAAAGCACGGTGCGGTTTCTCCAGCTTTGCGCACATGACGGCATCCTCTGACCCGAGGCACGCGAAAAGGCAACCGACGCCACAGAAAGAGCGACGGTTGCCTCTCGAAGGCGGACAATGTTAGTCGTTGTACTTGCCAGCGACTTCGTTGCGCCATACGTCGTAGACGGTGTCGATGATGTCGGCGGGCGCTGGGTCAATTTTTTTGAGGGATTCGATCTTTTTCTTGGAGATGCAGCGCTTGCTGAAGTGAACACTATCAGCCAGCTTCTTTCCCTCCTCGTCCAGACGATCCGGATCAAGCGAAGCCTCGTAACCGGTCTCCTGCTCCTCTGCGTACGCTTGCTCAGGGTTGAACAGGGCATCCATCACACACATGGCGCCAGCAATATTGGTGCAGTTGTAGGGGATGGCAATCTGATGGCCCCACCACTCGTAGACTCCGATGTCTTCGAACACGAACTCCTTCATCGTGTCGGGCAACACCTTCTGGTCAACGTAGGTATCCAAAACGTACGGCGTGTCCATGAAGGTGTTCCAAACCTCGCCGGAGGCAAGGTCATCATACCCATAGTGAGGATAAGACTTACCCTTGTTCCAGAGATACGGATTGAGCTCACGGAGATACTCGAGACCAGGTTCCATCGCGGCTTTGACCTCGTCGTACGTGGAATCTGCATTGAGGTCTTTGTACCAATCCTCACCGATAACGTCGATCAAAAGGGGCCACCAGAACGACTCGCCGTAATCGACGGGGTAGCTCATCTTGCCCTTGTACTCCTTGCACCACTCCAAGAGCTCCTTGGCGTTCTTGGGAGTCCACGTAACCTTAGAGGAATCGTAGACATAGACCGTATGAAGCGGACCCCAAGGAACAGTACTCGTGTAAATCTCTTTCTCAAGACCGGCCATGCCGCCGCACTCGGGATCAATATATTCGGCGACAGTCGGGATATACTGGCGTACATCTTCGTACAACGAACCCATGTCCTGCATGGTGGCGCTCTCGTTGAGGGTAATCCACATCAAGTCGACAGAACCCTCTCCAGCCTCCTTGCCTCCCGACTTCTCATTGTTAACAAGAGCAACAATATCGGACTCAACATCAAACTTGTTCCACACGAGCTCGATGTCGTATTTCTCCTTTACTGCAGGGATCGCCGTGTTCTCCATGTAGGAGTTGAATGTATCCATGCCGCCAAAACCAGCGAAGATGACCTTGGTGCCCTTTGCCGCCTCGACTACCGCGTCCCAATCAGACAAGTCGAGGCCTGCGACAGTGGAACCACCTGTGCTGCTTTTAGAGCCACATCCAGTGGCAAGCGACCCGGCCATGCCAAGGACGACAAGGGAACCAAAACCCTTGAGAAGCGTCCTTCGAGAAATCATATTGCTCATCTATCCTTCTTCCCTTCCTTGCGATGCCTTCCATAACATGCAAAAGAGCACATCGTTATGGGCATGGGTTACACCACAATGCAAGAGCCACGCCTATAGGTGTGCAACATACAGTAGTTGAGATTATCCAATAAATGTTGTCGTGCGCTAGGGTACAAAAGTAAACCGCACGTGATGCTCAAGCCATGTAAGTGATTCTCCCGCCCCGCGACCTCGTTTTAAGCACAAAACACTGGAAGATCTGCGACATCAAAAAAGGCGGTTTCCCTTTTGTACCCACAGTATGCGCTGGTTGCGATATGGCGTGGTTTTAGAATATAGAACGTTATACAAGAATAGATAGGTGCACCTATTTGCATCTATCTATATGACACGAGAGGAAGATGTCATGAAGGTCATCAATGAAGCAGGCGAGAAGACAGCCGAGGATCTCTACACCAAGAAGTACGAGTTTCGCGCATGCGGCGGCAGCATCGAGCCGGAGGACAAAGTCGACGGCGCAAAAGGAGCATCTTGCAAGGAGAGCAAGTAGTGAAGCACTCGTATTACAACGTCCTCACCAATCTTAGTGAGGACGAGTACCTGCTTTACAACACCAACTCCGAGGCCATGGCCGTGCTGACTTCTTCAGAGAAGGACGACTACGAGCGCATCGGCAAGGGGGAGCTCGCAGAAGGGCCTCTGTACGAGGCTCTTCTTGCCAATCGCTTCATCCTAAAAGATCCTGAAGATGAAGCCAGCTGGCTTGAGTACGAATACGAAAAGTACAAGTACAACAACCGCTTGTTCGAGCTCATAATCACTCCGACGATTTCCTGCAATCTCCGCTGCAGCTACTGCTACGAGCGCAAGCGCCCTGGTTTCATGAGCGAAGACGTCCAAGACGCTCTTATAAAATTTGTCGAGCAGTCCTACGAACAGCAGCCGTTTAGGGAGTTTCGCGTTACGTGGTACGGCGGCGAGCCGCTACTGGGAGCAAACATCATCGAGCGACTGAGCAAAGCTTTTCTTAAGTTCTGCGATACCCACGGCGTTGCCTACCACGCCTCTTTGATGACAAACGGCTCACTTGCCAGCAAAGAAATGATGGACCGCATGTACGCGTGCGGCGTGAAATCGGTTCAAGTTACATTTGGCGGCAAAGGGGAGGTTCACGACAGTGAACGTCCGGCGGTTGACGGCACCCCTAAGTTCCAGACAATCTACGACAACACCTGCAGAATGCTTGACGACGGCACTGCAGTCCATGTCGAATACGTCTTTGATGCAGACAACATCGACAGCTGCATAGAAGTCGCGTCTGATTTGGGACCACACCACAATATCTTTACGCACTTCCCCTACCCCAAGATGGACTACAACAACGACTTCTGCGACTCCAACGGCGTCTGCAGGTACCATCTGCAAACCCCAAAGGAGCAAGCACAGGGATACAGGGACATTATTCTCGCAACGCAGCCAGATGCAGATCACTGGCGTCAGCTGCTCCACCCGCTCAAGCACTACTGCGGTGCACAGACAGATCGCTTCTTTGTCATCGACGAGCAAGGACGCGCTTACAAATGCATCTGCGATGTGGACAAGCCCGATACCCACACGCTGTTTAACGTCTGCGAGCCCGTAGAGGAGCGCAAAGTCAACTGGGAAAAGATGACCTATTACATGGGCCACAACCCCATCAAAAACAGTCACTGCCGCACTTGCAGGGTCCTGCCTTTGTGCAACGGATACTGCTTCATCGATCAGGACCAGGACCGCGACTGGGTAGCCAACCGCTGCTATCCCATGAAATACGCCATTGAGGATTTCCTACGCGCGTACTACGAGGCAAAGACAAAGGAGGAATGCTTGTAATGAAGGCCTCTGTCTACAACGTCTTAGCCCCTGCCAGCAACGGTGTTGACTCAATTCTCTATAACACCGCCTCTCAAGCGTGCGTCATTCTCGAGCCGAGCGAAGTCACCGATTATGAACGCTGCATCGAAGGCGACCTGCCAGCAGAGGGCACGTTACTCGAAACTTTGGAAAAGATGGGACTGCTGGTAAAGAATCCTCAGTCTGAGCTTGACTACATGCGCTACTCCTTTGAGCAGTACCGCTACAACGACCGCGTGTTCGAGCTCTACATCTGCCCCACGCTCGACTGCAACCTCAACTGCATCTATTGCTTCGAGCACAAGCGCAAGGGAAAGATGTCCCTAGAAACCGCCGAGGCAGTCTTCCGGTTTGTTGTCGAGGAATACGAAAACCAGCCTTATCAGGAACTTAAGATCAACTGGTATGGTGGCGAGCCGCTTTTGGGCATGGACATCATCGAGTACCTCAGCGAGAAGTTCCTCGCCTTCACCGAGGAAAACAGCATCGAGTACATCGCGACGATTATCACCAACAGCGTTTTGGCAACCGACGAGATTCAAGAGAAGCTAAAGAAATACAAGGTGTGGTGCGTCATGGCAACAGCGGATGGCATCGGCTGCATGCACGACAGGACCCGCCCTTCTCGTAATGGAGAATCCACGTACGAAACCATCATGAAAAATGTCGACGGATTTCTCGACAAGGATTTCGCCGTCGACTTCCGTTGTGTTATCGACAACGTGAACTGCGAAAGCTGCCTTAAACTCGCCAAGAGTTTTGCGCACCGCGACAACGTGAAGGTCGTATTCAGCCAACTTCGCAACTTGACAGAGTTCGACAAGAACGACCCAAGAGCCGATGTGATAAAAGAAGCTACGCCAGAAGAGCATGCAAAGGCCGTCTTGCAGGAGTTCCTCAACCGCGATCCGAGCGCAGAGGATTTCATGCACTTCTTGCGACCCTTGCCTGTCAACTGTATTGCCAACATCGACCGCGGATACGTCATCGACGAGCTGGGTAATGCATACAAGTGCACCAGCATGCCGGGCATAGACGATTTCATCTTGTTCAACGTGACTGAGCCGCTCGAAAAACGCAAGATTAACCACGAGCTCATTGCGCGTTGCAACAACGCCAATCCCATGGATGATGTTTGCGCCGATTGCGCCGTATACCCCCTCTGCAAGGGCGGCTGCAGCAGGATGCGCATCCACCAAGGAGTCGTTAACTGCATGCATTTCAAGTACACCATAAAAGACTACCTGACCGCCTATTCGGCCTTCTTATAGTTCTTGAGATTAAAGGCGCGCGACGATTTCTTTCGCCACGCGCCTTTCGTTTGCTGGATCTTGGCAAGACAAAGGCAAGGTAAGGATATGCATTACTCTCAAGGGGCTGGGTGGAGGCCGCTTATCGACGGCGAATCGGCGATGTTGCAAGTAGCGACAGGATGCTCGCACAACAAGTGCATCTTTTGTGACATGTACCACAAGCCGTTTGCAGTATCGCCAATTGATGAGATTGCAGCCGACATCAAAGAACTTTCGACAAAAACCCAAAGAGACACAAAACGACTTTTTCTCACCGGGGGCAACTCGTTTTGCCTGCCAACGGAGCTGCTACTAGACATCTGTGCACTTGTACGTGAGAGCATGCCATTCATCGAGTCGATTGGATGCTTTGCACGCATTAGCGACATAAAAAAGAAGACCAACGCCGAGCTCGAGGCACTTGCCAAGGCAGGGCTAGGCTCTATCTCTATCGGAGCTGAAAGCGGACTGGACAAGGCCCTTGCGGCGGTGGGAAAGGGATTTAGTGCTCAAGACGTTATCGACCAATGTGCGCGTCTTGACAAGGTCCGGATGACCTACGCCTTTTTCTATTTGCTTGGTATTGCAGGAAAAGGACGAGGGCTCGACAACGCGCGCGCCTCTGCCGAGGTCTTTGGGAGTGTCAACCCGCAGGTCATCATGGTTCATACCATGACGCGCTTTGAAGGAACAAAGCTAGCCCACGCTGTTGCAGAAGGCAAATTCAAAATGGCATCTGAGAAAGAGATGCAGCAAGAACTGAGAGAGTTTTGCGCCCTCTACCCAAAAAAGACACTAATTAATGCGGCTCACTTTTCAAACACAATCTCCTTTATCGCTCAGCTGCCTGACGAGAGAGCCGAGCTGCTTGATTTAATTGACAAAAGAATCGACCTCGGCGACGAAGAGGTCCTGGCTCAGCGCAGGATGCAAATGCAATCGATTTGAGCGATGCCGTTGCCGCAGCTCTACAATACGGGTGTTGAGGAAGGCTTTACCATCGTGGAAAGGAAGGCACGACCATGGCCACTATCCCTGCTCAAGTCCAAGAGGTGTTCAACAGCGTCGACGACGTCGTCTTTGCAACCGCAAGCAAAGACGCACAACCCAACGCTTGCATCGTCGGGATGAAGAAGATCATCGACGATGAGACCATCTACCTGTCCGACCAGTTCTTCAAGAAGACCCTGGCCAACATCAAGGAGAACAGCAAAGTCTCCATCGTCTTCTGGGCAAAAGAAGGCGCTTTCCAGATTCACGGCACAGCGCGCTATGTCAACGAGGGCGAAGAGTTCGAGACTCAGGCCGCTTGGGTAAACGCCGCATTTGAGAAAATGGGCATGCCCATCAAGTCGAAGGGTGGCGTTTTCGTCCATGTCGACGAGGTTTACTCGTCCAACCCCGGCCCCGAAGCCGGAGACAAGATCGCCTAAATCGGCAGTAGCGTTTTCGTGTGTTGCACCGTGGGG
>CAYQLX010000003.1:14867-18269 GCA_964418305.1 uncultured Coriobacteriaceae bacterium
CGCGCATTCTTCTAACGGCCAAGCGCTGGTTCGTAAAATCGTCGGCTTAGTTTCCTTACCTATCCAAAGCGCAAATTTTTCTACGTGGCGAAATATGTTTTACTTTCATTTTAATAGAAACTAAAATGACACTAAAATGAAAGAAGGACGCATGGACGCGAAAATTCCAGATTCTCTCTTTGGCATGCCGCTCGCGATTGCCAAAGACGAGGCGGTCACACTCCTGCCTAGAGCGGTGACCGACGCCTATGAAGTACAACAGGTGCTGTTCGGTGCCAAACCGCAGGCGCGTTGCCATGGCCTTTTCCCAAAGAAAAGACCCGGTGCAAAATCTATCCGTGCCGCGATCAAGGACCTTGGGCGCATAGACGATTTGCCGTCCGTAGTCTTTTGGCCCGGTCTTTCGTATGGACAGAAGGATTCGCTTGCAAGCGAGGGCATCCCCTACGTGCAGGATGCGAGAAACGCCTTCCTACCCTTCATTGGCGCTATCGCAGCATCAACGCCGAATGTCGCCCGACCCACACCACTCTCCGCACAAGCTCAACGGATATTCCTGAACTATCTGTCCGGTCGTTGGATTGACTGCAATGCAGGCGATATAGCAAAACTTGCCGGAAAGAGCCGTGCCAGCGTGACGAAGTACCTTGCGGAGTTGACGGCAGTCTGCCCCGGGATTGTGACCAAGGAAGGAAAAAATTCGTATCTTCGCCAGCCGACTAGAAACAAGGCCGAGCTGCTGGACTTGTTCGAACCATATCTTTTCAACCCAGTGGTAAGCATTCACCGATACAGCAGCAAGGCTAATGTAGATGAGTTGCACGCTTTAGGCGCGAAGCTCGCCGGGATAAGCGAGCTCGCTGCCCTCACGGACATAGCCGACGACGGCTTAGTGCTGGAAATCGCCATGGATGCGGTGGTGCTGGCGGAATTCGAGGAGGGCCAGGGCGATGCTCTGGCTGAAGCTGGATGGGATGATGATGCCTCGTTGGTAGTGCATGAATGGGCTTATCCGATTGATAGCTCCATCAATGAGCTTTCCTCAGCGTACGGGCTCGACGGGCTTGATGTAGAGAACCTGTACGTCTCGCTTTCCAAAACGGGGTACGACGATGTCCGCATCCTCGATGCAATCGAACAGGTAAGGAACCTTGTATGCCAGTAGTCTTTGGTCTCGAAAAGTTCCGCGATGCAATGCGCGGCCACGAGGGAAAATTCGTTTTGATAGGCGGCGGAGCATGCAGCTTGCTCCACTCGGAGTTCGGCGCTGACGACTTCCGAGCTACCAAAGACTTGGATATCGTTGTGTTATCCGATGGAGATGATGTCGCTTTCGCAAAGGCTTTCTGGGCATTCGTCGAGGAAGGCGGCTATGATTGCGGGGCCAGTAGCACCGCAGGAGCAAAATACTACCGTTTCGTGATATCGAGAGACCAGAGCATTAAGACAGGGTATCCGCGCCAAGTGGAGCTGTTTGCTCGCCACCCCAGCTTCGAGCTCGCTCCAGGGGCGTACCGCACCCCAATCCCCATCGATGACGACGATATAAAGAGCCTGTCCGCCATCATATTGGACGATGGATACTACGAGTTTCTCAAGGAGGGCATGCTCTCAATAGACGGCGTGATGGTGCCGGATGTCCTGCACGTGATTCCGTTGAAGATGCGTGCCCATATAGACAACAACAATCTTTATGCTAAGGGTATCCGCGTCAACGAGAAGGACAGGACCAAGCACCGCGCCGATGTGCTCGGCCTGCTCGGGCTGCTCCCCGCGAACAGTCGACTTGTCTTGGACGGGCACCTTCGCGACGATGCGGCACGTTTTCTCGATGACCTTGAATCGTTCTCCAAAAGACCTGAATGCCCGAGAAAGGAACGCACTCGAATCGAATCGGCGGCAGCTGCACTCAAGGAGATCTACTTGTAGGGGACGGGACAGGGTCCCGCCCCCTACGCATGTGTACCTGCAAGTTCACCTGAGTCGCAGTTAGATTTCTCGACTACGCGGCCTAACGGCCGCTCCGCTCGAAATGACGGACCTGAGTGGTTTTGTCCAAAAAGTTTTCGTGTGTTGCACGGTGGGGCGGGACAGGGTCGAAGCCCCTACGCATTTTGACCTGCAAGTCCACCTGAGTCGCAGGTACAAGCCGCGACGAAATAAGTCACGTCATTAGTCGCTCGGGGCTTGTATCTTCGCCAATTTCATTTTATATTCGTCATACTTACACAATATGGCGAAGATATTTTAAAGGTGGCGAAGATAGCGATGGGTCAATTTGAATATTCCAAGCAGTTACGCACTCTCATGACGCCTGAGGTTATGGCCGCCATCGGCGATATGAGGGAGCATCGAGGCAAGCAGGAACTGTACGCTGCAACGCACTCAGACATCCTCGAAAGCCTTGTTGAGGTGGCAAAAATCCAAAGCACGAGTGCATCCAACAAAATCGAGAATATCTCGACATCAAACAAACGCCTACGCGAGCTAATGGTCGACAAGGTCGAGCCTAAGAATCGTGACGAGCGGGAGATCGCAGGGTACAGGTACGTCTTAGACATGATCCACGAGAGCCATGATGCGATTCCGGTAACTCCCGGGGTAATCCTTCAACTGCATCGCGACCTGTACCGGTTCAGCGGAGATTCCTTTGCCGGACAGTGGAAAGACTCCGACAACGTCATCGCAGAACGAGCGGCAAACGGCGAACTAGTGGCGCGATTCAAGCCGACAAGCGCAGCAGCAACCCCCGTTGCAATCGATAAGATCTGCGAGGAGTACCGGCTCCAGCTCGAGGAGGGGGTCTATGATCCGCTGCTCGTCTCGCTTCTCTTCGTGTTCGACTTCGTGAGCATCCATCCTTTCAACGATGGCAACGGCCGCATGAGCAGGCTGCTAACGCTACTCCTCATGTACCGCTGCGGGTACACGGTGGGCAAATACGTGTCTGTGGAAAAGGAAATAGAGCGAACAGAGGAGACCTACTACGAGGCGCTTGCAGCTAGCTCGACCGGGTGGCAAAAGGGGAGCAACGACTACGTGCCATTCGTCACGTACATGCTCGGCGTCATGACGGCTTGCTACAAGGAGCTCGACCAAAGGTTCGCAATCATATCGGCACCTAACGATAACGAAGGAATACTGCGCGCATACTTCGATCAGCTGATGGGCACGGCCACGAAGTACGACATCATGGACGCCAATCCCACCATGAGCAAACGCACAGTCGAGCGCATCCTCAAGAAGCTGCAAGATGAGGGCATTGTCGAGAAGATCGGCGCTGCGAGGTCGACGGCGTACCGTAGGATTGGATAGGAAGCGTCTACCCCAAAAGTTTTCGTGTGTTGCATCGTGGGGCGGGACAGGGTCGAAGCCCCTACGCATCTCTAGAGCGCTAAACCG
>CAYQLX010000003.1:18369-19775 GCA_964418305.1 uncultured Coriobacteriaceae bacterium
CATCGTGGGGCGGGACAGGGTCGAAGCCCCTACGCATCTCTAGAGCGCTAAACCGATTTTGCCTCGCGCTTCTTGTGTTGCTTGCGTGGGATTAGGGGCGGGACAAAGTCCTTGGGCGCAACGGGGATAATCCACGACACGTTCTCGAGCAGGTTGGACCAGACCTTGACGACATTGCCCACCAGCAAGGCCGATATAATCGTCCCCTCGCGCACATGGACGAGCTGCCCCAAGCACAGCAGGCTCAGCAGCGCGGCACCGCACATGAGCGTCACATCCCACGCAACCTTGACGCGATGGAAGGGCTTTTGCGTCTTATAAGCAATCACCACCGGCGCCGCATCGCCCGGCGTCATGAGGATATTAACGCGCACGCACAGATGCACGCCCAACGCCAAGACAACGATAGAGGCCAGCAAGCAAAGCAACTGACAGGGATAGTTAGGCAGCGCGATGTGGTCGAGCAACCCCAACCAAACATCCACAGATGCAGACAGCAGCACAAAAAGCGGAATCTGCACGAGTTGAATAAGCCCAAACTCGCGGCGCATGAGCACGACCTCAAGCACAAAGTAGAGCGCGTTGAACATGAGTGTGAACATCCCCATGGTGATCCAGCCCATGCCATGCTTTGCTGCAATCTCTGTACAGACAGCAGGAAACGTAGAGATGGGTGAAGTGCCGGTGCCGGAATGCTTGGCAAGCGCGATGCCTAAGCCAATGCACAAGATGCCCGCGACCATAAGGGCCACTCTCAAGGCCAGGTTTGCTTTAGGGGTGCCAAAAACAGCGACCCAACGCTCTTTTGCGCTCACACGATCATCTTCTTTTTACGAGTGGGATAGCAGGTGGCCGATGCGCACGCCCGCTTTTGCCTTTCGAGTGTAACTCGCATCCACACGTGCCCCCAACCGCAAAGACAAAGGGAGCCGCAGGCGGCGATGCCCGCAGCTCCCCTCATTAGCTATGCAGCGCACATGACGCGCTTGCGGTCTACTTCACGCGGATAACGACCTTGACGGTCTTGAAGTAGCCGCCGTAGGTCACACACAGCTTAGCAATGTACTTGCCGCGCTTAGCGCCCTTCTTGAGGGTGACCTTGTTGCCTTTGACCTTGAGGCCCTTAGTGACAGAGACCTTGGACCAAGTGGCCTTGGCGCCCGATGCGCTCTTAGCTGCTTTGACGGTCACGTTAATGGCCTTGAGGGTCTTCTTACCGGCCTTCTTAGCCTTCTTGGAAAGCTTAATCTTCTTGGCGACCTTGTCCTTGACCTTGGTAAGTGCCTCTTCGTCAGCGCCGTTAGCAGTCACCTGGGCCTGAGCGGCATCGCGCACGTCCACCATCATGTCAAACTGCCCGTCGCCAGCGTACTCGTTAACGAGCTCGCGCTGGGCCTGGGTGAGGT
>CAYQLX010000003.1:19875-31360 GCA_964418305.1 uncultured Coriobacteriaceae bacterium
ACCTGGGAAAGCTGATCAGTCACCTGCTTGGCGGCTGCCCTATCCGCGGAGGTATAGGGGTCGACGTAGTGCTCGATGGCAGTTATCGTGGCCGTATTCCCGGCAGTCGTCTGAGCGTCGTAATAGCTCCGAGCATCGCTCTCAGAGACGAAGTAAAGATTCGTCGTGCTTTGCGCACTGTCTGTTACAGTCACCAGCCAGTTAGCCTGAGAGCGTGCTGCGGACCTGCTCAGCACCACGTACTTGCCGTCACTGCCCGATTTCTTGAGCATGGCATAGCCGCTGGCTACATCTTTTGCGTTGTCGCCGCTGCCAAAGGTGCCGCCGGTAAGGGAAACGGTCCCGCCGGCGTGCTCGCCCATCGTGGATGCAATGAAGTCATTGAAGGAGCCGCCGCTAACAGCAAGGTCGCAGCCAGGACCCGCGAAGACACAGCCATTGGCCCACTCGGGTACGTGCGTGTCTTGAGTATCGTCGTTGTTGTCTTCATCTTCGTCGTCATCGTCTTCATCGCTGCGGGGTGCCTTATCGTATCTGCCGGTAAAGGTGCCACCGTTGATGGAGAGCTTCATTTCGGCGACTTCTTCGTCTTCGCCTTCGCCTTCGTCCTCGTCATCTTCGTAATAGTCGGCCACAGCGTAGATAGCAACGCTGTCGGTACACGTAAATGTTCCGTCATTTATCGTGACGGTACCGCAGTCGTAAACACCAAGGGCAGCGTGGTCAACAGAGGTAAAGGTACCGCCGTTGACGATAACTTGGCTGCAATCATCGATGCCAACCGCGTAAGATTCCGTGGATTTGAATGTAGCGCTATTGATGGTGACGTAATAGCTATCACCAGACTCATCGTCATAATCTGGCTCGATTGTCAAAGCAGTACCCAAACCACCGTCGTATGTGCCGCCGGTAATCTCAACATCGCTGCTTTCTGCACAAACCAAGACGTTGTTCGCGCTAGCTTTCACATCTTCTGACATAGACGCGTCTACATTGTTGAGCTGAACATCAACGCAATGATAAAGCCAGGCAGCAACAGGCCTTCCCTTTATCGTGCCGTTAGTAATCTTCAGCCCGCCGCAATTCATCGCTGAAATCATGCCCGTAAACGTTTGGCCGTTTAATTCGAAGACGATATTGGCTTTGTTCTTAAACTTAACACTATCCCCAGAGAAGCTGGCAACGAGCTTAATCGTAGAGCCTTTTGTAGCGCGATCTACCGCAAGCTGCAGGTTCGCATACGTGGTTGTTATCCCGTTGCTTATAACCTCTGCAATGGGGTCACCAAACGTAGCGTTAAGCGTGATGTTCTCAATGACATGATTGCTAAAGTTGTAGTCATTGCCATTAAGCTGCCAAGACGCAAATGCCTGATTGTCTTTAGCTGCGGGAATGGTATCAGGCATGGCTACCGTGTCATAGAAAGAAACCGTGACGGAGCCAAGGCTAGTTCCGCCATCAACATTGAACGTGACAGTGCAGTCCTTGACCTCGTAGGCCTTTGCGAGAGAACCAAGCCCGCTGAGGGCTGCTGTGGCCTCGTCATAAGTTGGGTAGAAAACGATTTCCAGGCCACCCGCGTCCAAAACGGCGCCTTTGTTGCCGTTACGAGCATCGTCCAGGGTCTTGACATCGTACGACGCTATAGAGCCGTAGTTACCTTTAACGCAGACTGCAGCTTTGCCGTCTTCCAGTCTGCCGTCTGTAGGAAGACTCTCAAATGATCCACCTGCCAAGGTGATAGAGCTAAAGACACCGGCTTCTTCGACGATGTTGCCCCTGCCGCCCTTAAACGTGCCGCCTTGGACCTTAATCTTTGCACTGCTCTCTGCAATCAGAACATTGCAAGCCGTACTCTTGCTGTCTGTAAGACTCACCGTATACGTGCCGCTTTTAATAGTGGCTTCGCCTTCGACAATATCAATGCAGTGATGGTTGGAGGAAGTGGCGTCCACGTCATCCAACGTCACATTGCATGCCCAGCTGTCGTTGGTGCGTACAACGCTGTTGTTGTAGCTAACAAGTGTGCCGTTCTTTACCGTCACGTCAGAATTCCTGACATCGATAAGATCCGTTTTAGTCGCAGAGTCTGCAGCATTGGAAAGGGTCTTATCATTGAGGTCGATTACGACATTGCCGTAACCAGCAGTCAGTTTGACCTTGATCGTACCCGTGACGTTCTCACCCAGCGTATAGGTGCCGGCCTCCTCAATCGTATAGATGCTGTTATTCGCATCCTTGAAATCATCCTGCGTCAGCGTCTTGTCTGCCGCAAAGGCGCTTGCAGGCAGCGCGAACATCAAGGCCGCAGCCGCACTGGCGGCAAGTGCCAGCAGCGCTCTTTTTATCTTCATAGGTTTAGTCTCCTTACTGCCCACTTTGGGCAAACGCAAACTTTACAATGATACAGCTATATAGCTGTTCACGGTATGTAAAGCTGCCCGTCAACATGAAATTTCATGTTAAATCTCCCTCAATAAACGCCGCACCCGCCACGCACCCGTCCCGCGCTTAAAACCGCTTCCCTCAGCAAGCCAAAGTTTGCACGAAACAAAAAATTCACTTGCATCCGCAAAAAAGCAGGCTTATATTGCCATGCGTTACCTCGGCAAAAGGACCGAGAGTAGAAACCTGAAAGGAATACCGTTATGAAGCTCAACCTCAAGAAGGTTGGCGCTGCTACCATCGCAAGCGCCACCGCACTCGCACTGGCCGCCACACTCACCGCATGCGGCTCATCCCAATCCTCAGACAATTCAACAGATTCTTCGCAGACCACCGCTACTTACAAGATTGGTCTGTGCAACTACATGGACCACGCGTCCCTCAACCAGATTGCCGACAGCCTCCAAGAAGAGCTCAATGAGCTGGGCGAGCAAAACAACATCACCTTTGAGGTGGATTACCAAAACGGCAACGCCGACGACTCAATCATCTCCCAGATCATCTCTGACTTCCAATCCAACGACGTCGATGCCATGGTGGGTATCGCCACACCGGTTGCCATGAGCATGCAAGCCGCGACCGAGGACACCGATACACCCGTCATCTTCTCTGCCGTGACCGACCCGGTCTCTGCCGGCTTGGTTGAGTCTTTGGATGCACCCGGCGGCAACATCACCGGCACCTCTGATTACCTCAACACCTCTGCCGTCATCGACCTGATGCTCGCCCAGAACCCTAACCTCAAGACCATCGGCCTGCTCTACGATGCCGGTCAGGACTCGTCTGCTACCGCCATCAAAGAGGCCAAGGCCTACGCCGACGAGAAAGGCCTGAAGGTTGTCGAGCGCACCGGCACCAACGTCGACGAGCTGCAGCAAGCTGCCCAGCAGCTGGTCAACGACGGCGTAGAGGCCGTCTTCACCCCCACCGACAACACGGTGCAAAGCGCAGAATCCGCCATCTATGAGACCTTCATCGACGCCAAGATCCCCCATTACGCAGGCGCCGACAGCTTTGCCCTCAACGGTGCGTTTGCCGGCTACGGCGTTGACTACGACAACCTCGGCAAAGAGACCGCGCAGATGGTCTATGACGTGGTCGTCAACGATGCAGACCCCGCAACCACCGCTGTCGAGACCTTTGACAACGGCATCTGCACCATCAACACTGATACTTGCGAGGCCCTGGGCCTGAGCCTTGACGACGTCAAGACCGCCTTCGATGGCCTGTGCACCCAGATCGCAGAGGTCACCACTGCCGACGAGTTCTCCGACCTCGACGAGTAAATCCCACGTGCAATAAAGCAGCGGAGCAGGCACAGCGCTTGCTCCGCGCTTTTTGGCGCTTGCCCACTGCAAAAGGAGGACGCGATGATCGTCTCACTGCTGGGGCCCCTGCAGACGGCTTTGGAGCTGGGGCTCATCACATCGCTTACCGTCTTAGCCTTATTTCTGAGCTATTCCATGCTCAACGTTTGCGACCTGTCCACCGACGGCTGCTTTACCTTGGGCGCGGCCACCGCTGCCGTCTTTGTCTTGGCCGGGCACCCGCTGCTGTCCATCCCCGCTGCCATGTGCGCGGGCATGCTCTCCGGCTTGGTCACCGCGTTTTTGCAGACCAAGATGGGCGTTGATAGCCTGCTTGCCGGCATCATCGTCAACACGGGCCTATACTCGGTCAACATCGGCGTCATGGGCAACGCGAGCCTGCTCAACCTCAACAAGCAGACCACCATCTTTACCATGGCGAGTGATGCCCTCAAGCACACCCCGCTTGCAGACTTCTCCAACCTCATCGTCATCTGCGCGTTTGTGGTCGTGGCTATCGTCTTGGTGAGTCTGTTCTTGCGCACAAGGCTGGGCTTGGCCATACGCGCAACGGGCAACAACCCCGCTATGGTCAAGTCGTCTTCCATCAACCCGGTGATGACGATCATCATCGGGCTCGTAATCGCCAACGCGCTCACGGGGCTTTCCGGCTGTCTGTTGGCGGAATACCAAAAGAGCGTCAACATCCAGATAGGCACCGGCATGGTTACCGTGGCCTTGGCGTCTTTGCTCATCGGCGAAGGCTTCCTGGGTCGCAAGAAGATTGGAGCGCGCGCTTGCGGCGTAGTGCTGGGCGCGTTTATCTTCCGCCTGGTGTACACCATCGCCCTGCGCTTCAACATGCCGGCCTTCATGCTCAAACTCGTAAGCTCCATCATCGTCATCATCGCCATCAGCGGGCCCTACATCAAAAGCCGCTACCCCGAGCTGCATAAGAAGCGCATGCGCCGCAAGCAGCACCGCCAGGCTGCAGCCAAGGAGGCCGCAAATGCTTAAGATCGAGCACATCTCAAAGACCTTCAACCCCAACACGGCAGACGCCAAGCTCGCGCTGGACGACCTGAGCCTGCACGTCTTGCCGGGGGACTTTGTCACGATCATCGGCAGCAACGGCGCGGGCAAGTCCACGCTCTTCAACGCCATAAGCGGCAGCTGGACAGTGGACGAGGGCAGCATCGCGCTGGGCGGGGTAGACATCACCTTTGAAAGCGAGCACAAGCGTGCCCGCAGCATAGGCCGCCTGTTCCAAGACCCCATGAAGGGCAGCGCCCCGGGCATGAGCATCCTCGAGAACATGGCGCTTGCTGCCGGCAAGGGCGGATGGCTGTCCACTATAACGCGCAAGGACAAGCAGGCCTATCGCGAAAGGCTCGCCTTGTTGGACATGGGCTTGGAGGACAGGCTCGACCAGCCGGTAGGGCTTTTGTCTGGCGGACAGCGCCAGGCGCTCACCCTGCTCATGGCCACCTACAACCCGCCTAAGCTGCTGCTCTTAGACGAGCACACCGCCGCGCTCGACCCTGCGACGGCCCAGAAGGTCTTAGGGATCACGCGCCAGACGGTGGAGGACAACAAGCTCACCTGCCTGATGGTGACCCACAACATGCAAGACGCGCTGGACATGGGCAACCGCACCATCATGATGAACGCAGGGCGCATCATCTACGACGTGCGCGGCAGTGAGCGCAGCAAGCTCACCGTGGGTGATTTGCTCGACAAGTTCAAAGAGAACGCCGGAAGCGGTTTGGACAACGACAGGATGCTACTGTCATAAAGCCCTGCGCGCCTAACGGCTACTTCAGCGGTTGTTTGCGGTAGAAGGCCATGAGCACGAGCGATATAAGGCAAAACGCTGCAGCGCACATGAGCATCTGGAAAAACCCTGCGGCTCCGGGTGACGCTGCGACAAAGCCAAGCAGTAACGCAGGCGCGACCGTCGTGCCAATCTGACGCACCAACGCTATGGTGGCGATGGCAGCACCGCTTTGGCTTGGGTCGGTGTTCTCGAGCACCATGTAGTTAGTGGGCGCGCCCATGACAAAGCCCAGTCCTAGGCCCATGATGCCTAGGCCGATGACAAGCAAAACGGCGCTCGCGTTACCTAGGCACACCGTGGCGATAAAGACAAACCCCAGCGTCGTGACAAGCAAACCGCCGCTCATCACGGGCTTGGGCCCAAAGCGGTCGATAAGCTTGCCGCCAAGAGGCGGGCCAAACATACTCACCACGCCCACGGGCAAAACGTACAGGCCGCCCGACCCAGTGGGCGCGTCCATGATGAACTCAGCGACCTCGGGGATGAGCGTCATCGTGATGATCACGCCGCCCACAAAGAAGCTCACCACCATCGTGATGACGATGGGACGGCTGCTCAAATACTCCAGATGAAAGACCGGGCTTACGCTCTTGCGCTCCACCAACACAAAGATGATGAGGGCGCAGGCGAATCCCGCCGCCGGAGCAAGCACCTGCGTAGAGGAAAGCGAGCCCGCAAAATCTGACACGTCGATGTTCTGCAGCGCCATAAGCAGCAACAAAACGGTAAGCACCATGAGAATGGAGCCGGGAATATCCAGCGGCTCCTTGGTTTGCACGCACCTGTTGGGCAGGCACGCCAGCGCGGCGGCGATGAGCACCCCGCACACAGGCAGGGCAAAGTAGAAGAGCGCAGGCCAGTTGGCGCTGCCCACAAGCCCCATCACCAAACTACCCACGGCGGCACCCAAGACGTTGGCGATGCCCGCCACCGCCGCGGCGATGCCGAGCGCCATGCCGCGCTTTTCCTGCGGGAAGCTCGCACCTATCTCTGCGTTGGCCACGGGGATGATGCCGCAAGCGCCCACAGCCTGCACCAAGCGCCCGGCAAGCAGAACGCCAAAGCTGTCTGCAACACTGGACAGCCCGCACACGAGCGAACCTGCCATAAACGTTGCCAAGCAGCCGATAAAGACCGGTTTGCGGCCGCGTATATCGGCCAACCTGCCCACGACGGGGATGCACGCCGCGTAAAACAGCGTGTAGATATTAATCATCCAGATGCCCGTTGTGTCGCCCAGGCCAAAGTGCTCCTGGATCACCAAGCGCACGGGCGAAACCATGCCCACGTACAGGCCGCCCAAGGTAAGGCCCAAAAGGTAAATGGCAAAGACAGCGCCCAAACCGGGCGCTGCGTCAGATGCGTTCTTGTTCACTAAGCAGCTCTCTCCATGAAGTTTCTCTCCAAGCAAGAAAGGATACTCCTTGGTGCGCCGCAGCAGCGCGCAAGCTACCTGCCATGAAAAAACCGAAATTCTTCTGCTTGAAACAATGAACGCTCTGGCAGCGTCTAAGCTGACATGGTTTGGTTTACACGCGCCGTATGCGTCCTCTGACATGCAGCTTGAGGGGCTTCGCGCGCGCATCAGGACGCAAACGCCAAGTATATACGCTACTGTGTGGGGCTATAACTGCCTGACTAGCCAGTTTCAAGGGGATTATATGGATATTGTTCAGCTTCTTAACGACATCGATGCCGCCGTCTGGGGCATCCCCATGATTTTGTTCCTCGTGGGCACGCACCTCTTCTTCACGGTGCGCATGAAGTTCATCCAGCGCAAGCTGCCGCTGGCAATCAAAAACTCCTTCAAGGGAGGTGGCGACGAGGAAGGTGACATCACTCCCTTCCAGGCGCTTGCCACCGCGCTTGCCGCAACCATCGGCACCGGCTCCATCGTCGGCGTGGCCACGGCCATCCTCTCCGGCGGCCCCGGCTCAATCTTCTGGATGTGGATTATCGGCATGCTGGGCATGGCCACCAAGTACGCAGAGATTTTTGCTGCCGTGCGCTACCGCGTCAAAGACGCCAAGGGCGAGATGATCGGCGGCGCCATGTACATCTGGGACCGCGCCTTCATCAAGAATGGCAAGCGCCCCTGGTGGGCCAAGCTGGGCGCTGTCCTCTTTGCGCTGTTCATGGCCATCGCTGCCATCGGCACCGGCTGCGCCGTCCAATCCAGCGCCATCACCGGCATCATCACCTCAAGCGGAGCTGATGTTCCAAACTGGCTTCTGGGCGTCATCATCGCCGTCTTGACGGCCATCGTCATCTTTGGCGGCGTGCAGACTATCTCCAAGGTGTGTGAGAAGCTCGTGCCCTTCATGGCTGTAGCCTACGGCCTGGGCTGCATCATCATCTTAGTGATGAACAACGGCGTGCTGATCGACGCCATCGTGCTCATCTTCCAATGCGCCTTTACCCCGCACGCGGCCTTTGGCGGTGCCGTGGGCAGCGGCGTGATAGCCGCCATGCAGTTTGGTGCGGCGCGCGGCCTGTTCTCCAACGAGGCAGGCATGGGTACCGCGGCCATCATCGCCGCGGCGGCTAAGACCAAGAATCCCTCCGAGCAGGCCCTCATCGGAATGACTGGTGTCTTCTGGTCCACCGGCCTCATCTGTGTGCTGTCTGGCCTGGTGCTCGTCTGCACCATGCTGGGCCACCCGCAAATCCAAGCAGAGATTCTGGCTAACCCCACGCTCTACACGGGCGCCAAGCTGGCGAGCACGGCGTTTGCCACCATCCCCTACATCGGCACGCCCGTCCTTGTGCTGGGCCTTTGCACCTTTGCGTATTCGACCATCCTGGGCTGGGGCTACTACGGATCGCGCTGCGTCACCTACCTCTTTGGCGCAGCAGGCGTCAAACCTTATCAAGCCATCTACGTGATTGGTGCGTTCTTGGGCGCAATCGGCATAGGTGACGTCGTTTGGACCATCGCAGACATCACCAACGCGCTGATGGCCATCCCCAACTTGATCGTCATCTTGCTGCTCTCTGGCGTCATAGCCAAAGAGACCGACCATTATATCTACGACGATAATATGGACGAGCTCGACGAGCGATACATCCCCACGATGGCAGAGCTCAATGGGAAGAACTACCACGAGGAACGCTAAGGAGTTGCTCGACGCCGGCGCCTAACAGCGCTAAGGCTCGCAGCTAACAACCTCGTAGCTGCCCCGTCATATGCACGCGACAAGAGCCGCTGGCCACTACAGGCTGGCGGCTCTTCCTGCTGTGATGCCGCTTGCCCATGCCCAGTGCAGGTTGTAGCCGCCGCATGGGCCGTCCACGTCCAGGCATTCCCCGCAAGCAAAAAGCCCTTGCATGAGCTTGGACTCCATCGTCTTAGGGTCGAACTGTTCCACCTGCGCGCCACCACGCGTGACCTGCGCCTGCTTGGGTTTTGCGGGCCCTTTGACCTTGAACTTGAAGCACTTGGGCATGCATGCCATGCGCGTGATGCCGCGACTATCAAAAGCGTCTTTGCCGCTGCAGCCGTTGGCGCGGATGAACATGCGGTTAATCTGCGGATGAAAAATGCCACACATGAGCTCGTCGTAATTGGTGGCTGTTTGGGCGCGCTGCGTCAGGATCTCATGTAAGCGCTCCTCGCTCACCTGCGGGATAAAGTCGACTCGCAGGTCTTGGCCCTCCTGCGCAAAGCGACTCGCATTGAACGCGACGATGCCGCTTACGCCGTAATCCCTAAAAAGCAGCTCGCCTGGCTCCTCGAAGATGACCTCTTTGCTGTCTGGGTCTGTGAGTTTGACGTTTGCGCGCACACGCACACCGCTTAGACCGCGCAGGTCCTTTGTCTCGGTCTCGAGCGGGCACAGGATGGGCTCAAAGGCCGCGACCTCATGGCCGCATCCTGCCAGCAGGCGCGTGCCGCCGCCGCTTGCGACAACAACCCTATCCGCCTGCACTACATCGCCGTCTTCAAGCTGCAGCTCAAAACCGTTATTGCCCTTGGCCACGGTCTTGACCTCTGTCTGCGTCTTGATGCGCACGCCCTCGCGCTCGCATGCCGCGCGCAGCACGTCCAGCACGCTGTTAGCGGCAAAGGAGAGCGGATAGACGCGGCCCTCGCGCTCCTCTGTGGTAAAGAGCCCAAGGTCAAAGAACCAATCCCTCACCTGTTGCGGGCCCAACTGCTCCAACACGGCCGCCGCAAAGTCCCCGTTGCGGTAGTCGTCTGCGGAAATCCCCATGTTGGTGAGGTTGCACCTACCGTTGCCCGTGGCAAGGATTTTTTTGCCCACGCGGTCTTGGGACTCGTACACCGTGACGTCGGCACCATTGTGCGCAGCAGCGATAGCCGCCGCCAAACCCGATGCTCCGCCTCCAACTACAGCTACCTTGACCACTTGCCGCTCCTTTTCGCTTGTTTTTGCTACAAGCAAGGATAACCCCTCATGCGCACATGTGGCGGCGGCATGAACCCGCGGGTGTTTTGTTACCGCACCGTGGGGTCGAACAAGTTCGACCCCTACGTACGAGCGGCAGGAACGCGCAGGTTCACGTAGGGGCTTCGACCCTGTCCCGCCCCTACGTCTGTGGCGGCGACATCCCCCTCAAGGCGATAACAACGCCCGCTCCCCCACCTGCGTTGCTGCAATCCAAACCTGCTGCAAGCGCGGCGGTATCATAAGCGCAACTCAGCCAAACTAGCACTAGGAGGAACCGTCATGGCTTGGACCAAACCTATGCCCGCTCATCCCGTCGTAGCTGTCGCCGGTGCCACCGGCGCTGTTGGCCGCGAGATGCTCAAATGCCTAGAGCAACTTGACTTTCCCGCGAGCGAGGTGCGCGTCTTAGCATCCGCACGCTCTGCTGGCCAGAAGCTCCCCTTTGCCGGCTGCGGCCAGGTGCCTGCCGGGGATCTTACCGTGCAAGAAATGTGCGATGAGTCCTTTGAGGGCGTCGATATCGCACTCTTCTCTGCTGGCGCGTCCATCTCCAAGAAGTTCCGCGACGCCGTCACCAAGGCCGGCGCCGTCATGATCGACAACTCATCTGCCTTCCGCGTCGATCCCGACGTACCCCTGGTTGTGCCCGAGGTCAACGCCAGCGCCATCGCCAATCACAACGGCGTGATTGCCAACCCCAACTGCACCACAATCCAGATGGTGGTGGCCCTGCAGCCGCTGCGCAAGTTGGGCCACATCGACCGCATCATCGTGAGCAGCTATCAGTCGTCTTCTGGCGCAGGCGCCAAGGGCATGGCAGAGCTCGAGACGCAGACCGGCCAGTACCTCGCCGGCGAGCCGTTTGAGCCCAAGGCCTTTGCCCATCAGATCGCCTTCAACTGCATCCCTCACATCGACGTCTTTGTCGACGGCGATTACCTCAACGACGTGCCGGAAGGCTACACCAAAGAAGAATGGAAGATGGTCGCCGAGACCAAGAAGATCTTCGAGGACAACAGCGTGAAGGTCGCCCCCACTTGCGTGCGCGTCCCCGTACTGCGCTGCCACAGCGAGAGCATCAACATCGAGTTCGATCGCCCCGTAAGCGTAGACGACGTCAAGGCAGCCCTTGCCGCTGGCACGCACGTCACCTTGGAAGATGACCCGGCCAACAACGTCTACCCCATGCCGGCGCTGCATGCTGGCTCCTTCGAGACCTTCGTAGGCCGCGTGCGCCGCGACGACACCGTATCGGGCGATAGAGGCATCGCGATGTGGGTCGTTGCCGATCAGCTCCTGCGCGGTGCGGCTCTCAACGCCGTCTACATCGCCCAGGAACTGCTGCCCAAGGACTAGGGCTTTCGCAGCGCAACCAGCCGCACGCTACCGCGCGGCAAAAGGCATAAGCAAACGCAAGAGGAGCGAGGCACATCGAGCTGCCCCGCTCCTCTTTTTCTTATCGGCTACTGGCGCCCTTACCGCAA
>CAYQLX010000003.1:31460-41178 GCA_964418305.1 uncultured Coriobacteriaceae bacterium
CCTTCGCCCATGGTGTTGCACAGATCCAAGATCTCGCGCGCACCCTCGGCCGTCTCCCAGATGGTGCCAAACGGCTCGAAGCGCTCGGACGCAGCCAGCGCCTCGCGGATGGGCTTGCGCAGATGCTCAAGGTAGTTGACCAAGTTCTTAAAGACGATGTAGTTCTTCTTGTTGGGAACGAGCTCCTCGTGGCGGAACACGCGGTTGGCCAGGCCAAACAAGAAGAAGTCCACCAAACCGGGCACGTTTGCCTCGCAGCCTTCGGCCTCGATCTGCTCTACGACCTGGTTGTTGGCCGTGGGGTGGAACTTGACCAGAATCTCTCCCACAACACCCACGCGCGGCTTGCTGCCAAAGTTCACGCAGGGCAGCTCGTCAAACTCCTTGATGATCTTGGGGTAGAGCTTTTTGGCCTCGCGCAGCTTCATGCCGGCGATGTTGTCTTTGATGTAGTCCATCCATTTGCGGAACAAAGCCTGCGTGCTGCCAGCAACAGCCTCGTAAGGACGCACGCGGTACAGAAGCATCATCATCAGATCGCCTAAAAGCAGCGCGGGGATGGCGCTTTTAATCATGGCAGGCGTGAGCTCCCAGCCGCTGTGACTCTCGTTGGTGGAACCCAAGGCCAGCGCGATGACGGGCACATGGCCATAGCCGGCCTCTTTGAGCGCTTTGCGGATGAGGCTGATGTAGTTGGTCGCGCGGCAGCCGCCGCCGGTCTGCGTGATGAGCAGGGCCGTGTGGTCCATGTCATACTCGCCAGACAGCACCGCCTCCATCATCTGGCCGGTGACCAAGATGGACGGATAGCAGATGTCGTTGTTTACGTACTTGAGGCCCACGTCCACAGCGCCCGGGTCAACCGCGGGCAGTAGCTTGAGGTTGTAGCCGTGGTAGGCAAAGATTGGCTCCAATATCTCAAAGTGGATGGGCGCCATCTGCGGGGCGAGGATGGTCCACTTCTCGTCCTTCATGCGCTTGGTGTACTCCACGCGCGGGAACTTGGTGCTGGCTGCCTCGCGCTGGATGTCGAGCTTGCCGCTGGGCGTGCAGCCGCAGACCTTGAGGTTGTCGTAGATGGACTTGTCGATGGCATCGTTATCCACCATGTTGCGGCCATCGCTTTGCTGCTTGAGCGCTGCCAGCAGCGAGCGTAGGCGGATGCGCGCCGCACCAAGGTTGCTCACCTCGTCGATCTTGAGGCAGGTGTAGACCTTGCCGCTTGCCTCCAAGATCTCTTGAACCTCATCGGTAGTAAGCGCGTCCAAGCCGCAGCCAAAGCTGTTGAGCTGGATCATGTCTAGGTCGTTGCGCTGGGTCACGACCTTTGCCGCGCGATAGAGGCGCGTGTGATACATCCACTGGTCGTAAACGCGCAGGTCGCGCTCCACGCAGCCCAGATGAGCCACGGAGTCCTCGGTGAGAACGGCCAAGCCGTAGCTTGTGATGAGCTCGGGGATGGCGTGGTTGATTTCTCTGTCGTTGTGGTACGGACGGCCCGCCAAGACGATGCCGTGGCTGCCCGTCTGCTCGAGCCAGGACAAGACCTCCTCGCCCTTGGCGCGCATAGCGGCCTTGAAGCCCTCGTCCACACCCCAAGCGACCTCGACGGCGTCGTTAATCTCCTCGCGCGAGGGGAACAAGCTCTGCGCTACGTCCACACCGCGCGCCGCAAGCTGCTCGCGACGCTTGACGCTCAGCTGCTCGTAAAGGCGCAGCTTGAGGGCCTCTTTGTCGTGGTAGGGCAAAAACGGGTTGAGGAAGTCTATGTCGCTGGTGCGTAGCTCGTCCACGTTGAGCTTAAGCGCCTCGCTGTAGCTCATGACGATGGGGCAGTTGTAATGGTTATTGGCCGTTGGGTCCTCGCCACGCTCCCAGCGCGCGCACGGCATCCAGATAAAGTCGATGTCGCGTGCCAGCAGATCCATGATGTGGCCGTGGCTGAGCTTTGCCGGATAGCACACGCTCTCTGACGGCATGGACTCTATGCCGGCCTCGTAGGTCTTCTTGTTGCTGGGGTCAGAAAGCTCAACGTGATAGCCCAGCGTGGTAAAGAGGCTGTGCCAGAAGGGGTAGTTCTCGTACATGTTAAGGGCGCGCGGGATGCCCACGCTGCCATACTTGGCCTCGCTGCGCGGCAGGACCTCGCGGTCAAAGAGCAGCTTCTCCTTGAACTCAAAGAGGTTGGGCACCTTGGCTGCGGCGTCTGCGTTGCCCGCGCCCTTCTCACAGCGATTGCCCGTGATAAAGCGACGGCGCTTGCCCGTGGCCTCGTCGCGGCCAAAGTCGTTGATGGTAAGCAGGCACTTGTTGTCGCACTTCTGGCAGCGCACGGTGGTGTGCTTGACCTCGATGAGGTCGATCTGTGCGGGGCTCAGCAGCGTGGAGCCATTGCCGTTTGCGCGATCTCGTGCCAGCAAGGCGGCGCCGTAAGCGCCCATGTTACCTGCGATGTCGGGGCGCACGGCCTCATGACCGGCCAGATTCTCAAACGCGCGCAAAACGGCGTCGTTGAGGAAGGTGCCACCCTGGACAATCACTTTGTCGCCCAGCTCGCTTGCATCGCGCAGTTTGATGACCTTGAACAGCGCGTTCTTGATTACGGAATAGCTCAAGCCGGCCGATATATCGCCAACAGTGGCGCCCTCCTTTTGGGCCTGCTTGACGCGACTATTCATGAAAACGGTGCAGCGGCTGCCCAAATCCACCGGGGCGGCAGCATGCAGGGCTTCTTTGGCAAAGTCCTCGACGCTGTAGCCCAAGCTGCTGGCAAAGGCCTCAATAAAGGAGCCGCATCCGCTCGAGCAGGCCTCGTTGAGCATGATGTGCTCGATTACGCCGTCTTTGACGCGCAGGCACTTCATGTCCTGGCCGCCAATGTCCAAGATAAACTCCACGCCCGGGAGCATCTCTTGGGCGCCGCGCAGATGCGCCACGGTCTCGATCTCTCCACTATCGGCCTTGACGGCCTCAAGCAAAAGGCCCTCGCCATAGCCGGTGACGGTCGTGTGCCCTAGCTGCACCAGCAGGTTGCCGTCTTGGTCTTTGGGCATGGCATCCCAAAACTCACCCAGCATGCGGCGACAGGTTCCCAAGACATCGCCCTTGTTAGAGGCGTAAAAGCTCTTGAGAAGCTGCCCGTCTTGGCCAATCAATGCGCTTTTGAGCGTCGTGGATCCGGCGTCAATGCCCAGATAAACCGTGCCGCGATACGTTGCCAAATCCCCACGGGGTACAGCGTGTTTGGCGTGGCGCTCGTTGAACTGTCGGTAATCGTCCTCATCGGCAAAGAGCGGGGCCAAACGCACGACCTCGCTGCCCTGGATATCGCCCAAATCGCGCAGGCGCTTTTCCACCTCGCTCAAGGTGAGGACCTCTTCATTCTTGCCGCTTGCGATGGCGGCGCCTCTTGCCACGAAGAGATGGCTATCCTGCGGCTCGACGGTTGTCTCCGGCGTAAGGCCCAGCGTTTCCACGAAGCGCGCCTTGAGCTCTGACAGATAGTGGAGCGGACCGCCCAAAAAGGCCACGTTGCCGTGGATGGGACGCCCGCAGGCAAGGCCGGATATGGTCTGCGTCACCACAGACTGGAAGATCGACGCGGCGATGTCCTCCTTCTTGGCGCCCTCGTTGAGCAGGGGCTGCACGTCGGTCTTGGCAAAAACGCCGCAGCGCGATGCGATGGGATAAATGATCGTGTGGTTTTTGGCCAGCTCGTTGAGGCCGCCGGCGTCGGTATCCAGAAGGCTTGCCATCTGATCGATAAACGCGCCGGTACCGCCAGCGCAGGTGCCGTTCATACGCTGCTCTATGCCACCGTCAAAGTAGATAATCTTGGCGTCCTCTCCGCCAAGCTCTATGGCCACGTCTGTCTGCGGAATGAGCGCCTCTACAGCGTGCTTGTCGGCGATGACCTCTTGGATGAAGGGAACCTTGAGCCAACCGGCCAAAAGCAGGCCGCCGCTGCCGGTAATGGTCACAGCCGCAGGAGCATCGCCCACCTGCTCCAAGGCCTCGGACACGATCTCTATGACCGTCGCGCGCACATCGGAGTGATGGCGCCTATAGACGCTGTAGACCACGTTGTCGCTTGCGTCCAGCGCAAGAAGTTTGACCGTGGTCGAGCCGACGTCGATGCCTATGCGGAGCATATCGTTAGAAGTTGCAGTCATGTAATCTCGATCCTCCAAGGAGCGGTTGGGCATAAGGCCCTTTAGTTCTTAAGCGAGTTGATAGGTGCGGGGAACCTGCCGCCGCGATGCGCGAACACCGTACCGGCGTTCTTGTTGACAGGCATGACCGGCGCCTTGCCAAACAGCCCGCCGTAATCCACGCAGCCGCCCACATCCTGCCCGATGGCAGGAATCAAGCGCACGGCCGTGGTCTTGTTGTTGATGAGTCCGATGGCGGCTTCGTCGGCGATGATGCCAGCTATGGCCTCCACGCTTGTGTCGCCAGGAATGGCAATCATGTCCAAACCCACCGAGCACACAGCCGTCATAGCCTCGAGCTTCTCGAGCGTGAGGCAGCCGGCCTGCGCCGAGCGAATCATGCCAGCGTCTTCTGACACGGGGATGAACGCACCGCTCAAACCACCCACAGATGAGCTGGCCATGACGCCGCCCTTCTTGACGGCATCGTTGAGCAGAGCCAACGCAGCGGTGGTACCGGGTGCGCCCACCTGGCCCACACCAATGGTCTCCAAAATCTCTGCCACCGAGTCACCCTCTGCAGGCGTGGGGGCCAAGCTCAAATCCAAAATGCCGCGCTGATAACCAAGGCGCTTGGAGGCCTCGCGCGCGATGAGTTCTCCTGCGCGCGTAATCTTGAAGGTGGTTGCCTTGATGGCCTCTGCAATCTGGGTCATGGATGCCGTGGTGGGCATGTCTGCGAGCACGGCGCGCACAACACCCGGGCCCGAGATGCCCACGTTGACGACCTCTCCCGGCTCGCCCGCACCATGGAACGCACCGGCCATGAAGGGGTTGTCCTCAACAGCATTGCAAAAGACGACGAGCTTGGACGCGCCGATGCACTCGCGGTCTGCCGTGAGCTCTGCGCATTCGCGGATGACCTGGGCCATACGCAAAACGGCGTCCATGTTAATGCCGGCCTTGGTGGAGCCCACATTGACCGACGAGCAGACGCGGTCTGTCACGCTTAGGGCCTTGGGGATGCTGTTGATGAGGCGCTCATCGGCGTCTGCCATGCCCTTTTGAACGAGCGCGCTAAAGCCGCCCACGTAATCAACACCCACCTCTTTGGCGGCCTTATCCATAGCTATGGCGATGGGCGTGAGGTCTTGCGCCTTTGTTGCGGCCGCGAGAGCAGCAACGGGCGTGACTGATATGCGCTTGTTGATGATGGGGATGCCGTACTCGCGCTCAAGCTGTTGAGCAGTTGGGACCAGGTTCTGCGCGGCGGTGGTCAAGCGGTCGTAGACGCGCTGAGCCATGACGTCTATATCTTCATTAACGCAACCGTAGAGGTTGAGGCCCAAGGTGATAGTGCGGATGTCGAGATTTTGCTGGGTGACCATGGATATGGTCTCTACGACATGGTCTGTTGTGACAGGCACGGCTGCTCCCTCGCGTATGATTCGTCTTAAAAAAGCCAGTATTTTATTGTACCCGATGGGCTTAGCACAGCCTGCTATACCGCCGCTATCCTGCGCAACGAAACCAAACCTTTACCCTGCAGAATCCGATGCGATTCCGTCGCTGTACCGTTGGGTCGGCGCTACTTGCTCCAGAGCTTCTCGAAGCACTCAACTAGCTTGGTGGCCAGCGGACCGTCATGGCCTTGAAGCACTTGCTCGCCTTGCTCGTCGTTGACAAAGAAGACCTCGGCGCCGGGCAAGTCTGCCTTGGTCACGGGCCTGTCCACGACGCTGTATCCCATGGATTTGGCCAAAGTGCCCGCGAGGTCTGCGGCAAAGGACTCGCATGCGTCGCGCAGCCCGTCTTGAGACACAACCATGAGTTCATCGCCTTGGCGCACGAGCAAGGCGCCGGGGATGCTTGCGCCCTTGAGTGTATCGCCATCCCAAACAAGATTAGACTCATCCAAGACGTGCAGCTCTACCGGCTGCCCCAGCTTCATATCCACGTCTCCGTTGGTCTCAACCGTGACAATCACGATGCCGCGCGGCTGCTCATAGAGCTTGTTGTCGCAAAACCACTCCAGGCGCGTGCGCAAATACGAACGCAGCGCCGGCCCCACGCCATATGCCGCCAAGCTGCGCAAGCGGCGGTCATAAAGCTGCACTGCCCCGCTCTCGTAGCGCCAATGAAGTTCCAAGCGCTCGGCCGGGACGTTCTCTGCAATCCAGCGACGCTCGAGCTCTGCCTCGTCGATTTGCTCGTGTTGTCCTGCGCCTTGGATCATGTTGCGCGGCATTTGGTCGGTCATGTTGCTCCTTTGTGGCTTGTGCGTTTGCTTGGTGATGGTAGCGCACAACCACACGGCCTTGGGGTTGCACATGCACTACCAAAACAAAAAGGGATGCCCCCCTCTTTGGCATCCCTTTCCTTGAAGAACCTGTCGTTGCAGGTCTTCGTGCAAAGCGCTCGACTTGCTTACTTCCTTGTGTGCTCGCTTCCTCTTGCGGCGCCTAAAAGGCGATCCTCCCTCTAAGAAGCACATCGTTGACTGCAAGGAGCTGCTCTGTCTTCTAGCGGGTAAGAGTGTAGAAAAAAACGGTAAACGGCGCAATGAATTCTATTATTGTACTTAAAGAATAAAGAGTTCCACTAAAACTAACTCTTACAACAAACGATGGATAAACCCGCTCAGAGCTTATTTTTCTCTCATGCTCCTATCACAAGACGCATCCTTCGTCCCGTTTCGTTTTGCGAGAACCGGACGAAGAAGCACGTGGTCCCTACTTAAAGACAGCAAAAAGCCCAGGGCTGCAAGGGCGGCCCTGGGCTAATCATGCAACGCTGCTTTTGCAGCAAACCCCTAATGGCGGAAGTGACGATGACCCGTGTAGACCATGGGCATGCCCGCGGCGTCTGCCACCTCAATGGAGAGGTCGTCGCGGATGGAGCCGCCCGGCTGAATCAAGGCAACGCAGCCGGCGTCGCGCACAACCTCGAGCGTATCCGGGAAGGGCAGGAAGGCGTCAGATGCAACGACTGCGCCGCGTGCCTCTTCTCCTGCTTGGTCGACAGCAATGCGCGCGGAGTTCACACGGTTGGGCTGGCCGCCGCCGATGCCCACCGTACGCGTGCCCTTAGTGAGCACGACCGCGTTGGACTTAACCGACTTAGCAACCTTCCAAGCAAAGAGCAGCTGATCCATGATCTCTTGGCTGGGCTTTGCCTTGGTAGGAACAGTGAAGCTCGCGGGGTCTTCTGCCACGCTATCGAGCTCTTGGACCACCATGCCGCCCTCGACAATGCGAACCTCGACATCGTTGCCGGCGGGGTTGATGCCGCCAGTCTTGAGCAGACGGACGTTGGGCTTGGCCTTGAAGACCTCAAGGGCGCCCTCTTCAAAATCAGGCGCAATCAAAACCTCAGAGAACTGCTTGTTGACCTCGACGATCTGCTTGGCCAGCTCCTGTGTGACGGTACGGTTGAAGGCCATCACGCCGCCAAAGGCAGAGACGGAGTCGCACACAAAGGCGTCTTGGTATGCGGTGACGATATCGTCTGCCTGGGCGATGCCGCAAGGAGTCTGGTGCTTGATGATGACGACCGTAGGCTTGTCGGTGCCAAACTCGCGGCATGCAGACCAGGCGGAATCAGTATCTAGGTAGTTGTTGTAGGAAAGCTCCTTGCCCTGCAGCTGCTGGGCGTTGGCCAAGGTGTACTGCGCACCGGCAGGAGCGCCACCCTTGACGCCGGGAGTAAGACGCTTGTAGAAAGCGGCCTTCTGATGGGGGTTTTCGCCGTAGCGCAGGTCTGCCTGCTTGTCCAAGAAGATGCGCTTGTCCTGTGCGAAGTCGATATCATCGCCAAGCTCGCCGAGCATCCAGTTGTAGATGGCATTGTCATAGGCGCTCGTAGTGCGGAACACCTCCAACGCAAGCTTCTTGCGCGTGGCCAGCGTGGTAGCGCCGTCATTAGCGCGCATCTCTGCGAGGATGTCGTCGTAGCTCGCGGGGTTGGTGACAACCGTGACGCTGGCGTGGTTCTTAGCGGCGGAGCGCAGCATAGACGGGCCGCCGATGTCGATGTTTTCTATGGCATCTGCGTAAGCCACGTCCGGCTTAGCGATGGTTGCCTCAAAGGCGTAGAGGTTGACGACCACCATATCGATCATGTCGATGCCGTTGTTCTGAGCATCTTGCATGTGACTGTCAAGATCGCGGCGGGCAAGCAGGCCACCGTGGACCTTGGGATGCAGGGTCTTGACGCGACCGTCCATCATCTCGGGGAATCCGGTGTACTCTTCAATCATAGTGACCGGGATGCCGGCTTCCTTCAAAACGCGGGCGGTGCCTCCGGTAGAGATGATCTGGACGCCAAACTCGTCCACCAAAGTGCGTGCAAACTGCTCGCAACCGGTTTTGTCGGTGAGCGATACGAGCGCGCGCTTAATCTTGGGATCTGCCATCAAAGCCCCTTTCCTCGGCCGTTTTCACTGCACGTACAAACATAACGCCCTCGGCACATGCCAAGGGCGTTGAGTTGCAGTTATTAGGTGGAAAGGCTAGTCGCCCTCGGTTACGAAATCCTCGGGGTTCACGCCCTCTACAAACTTGTGGAACTCCTCCATCTCAAGTTTGAGATCTGCGCCGGGCTTAAACGAACGCGGAAACGACGCAGCCTTAAGCACGTTGGAGGCCACAAACAGCGGAGCGTCTGCACGAATGGCCAAGGCTACGGCGTCGCTCGGGCGGGCGTCCACGCGCGTGAACATCCCGTTTGCGCAGCGCACGTAGATGGTCGCGTAAAACGTCGTGCCATTGACGCGGTCTATGACGCAGCGGTTGACCGAGCCACCCATAGAGCGGACGAGCTGAGCCACCATGCTATGCGTGAGCGGGCGCTCCGAGCGCGATTTATCGATGGCAGACGCAATGGCCGCCGCCTCTGCCGGCCCAATCCAGATAGGGAGCACGTGGTCGTAAACCTCGTCGTTTTCCTCCCCGGGAATAGCCAGCGCCTTAGAAGGGCGCAGCGACAGTACAGACGGCTGGGGCATCATGCGTATAGCCAGAGACTCGATTGTGACAGGCACCATATCAAGCTCCATGTCGCACCTCCTTCTTGCGGTCTTTAGCGGCACATCTACTTGGATTATAGCGTTAGGCTGCAAAGCGGCCACTTGGGCTAAGTTTCGTTACCTTGGCGAAACGCTAACACACTGCTGTTGCACCGGGAACGGCCGGATATCGCAAGGCCAAGCAACCGGGCGGCGCCAACGATGCAGGGCTCGCGGCGCTACAGCTTGGGGAGCACGGCTTTGATGAGCGTGGCCATGTTGCCTGCGGCCACATAAGCCGCCTTTGCTACGTCGTCGATGCTCAAGGGCTCGTCGCACACGCCGGCTGCGGGGTTGCTTATAAGGCTGATACCCAGCACCTCCATGCCCAGCTGATTTGCGGCGATAACCTCCTGCACTGTGGACATGCCCACGGCATCCGCACCCATGGCCCTGAAGGCGCGAATCTCTGCCGACGTCTCAAAGCTGGGGCCCAAGTCGCCGATGTAGACGCCTTGATGGACGTTGACGTCGCAGTCTTGGGCAACCTGCTTGGCAAGCT
>CAYQLX010000004.1:0-18942 GCA_964418305.1 uncultured Coriobacteriaceae bacterium
CGCGCAGCCTCCTGGGTGACCTCGGGCGTGTTAAAGCTCGTCAGGCGGAAGTAGCCCTCACCGCAGGCGCCAAAGCCGCTACCGGGAGTACCGATAACATGCGCCTCTTCCAAGAGCTTGTCGAAGAACTCCCAGCTGCTCAAGCCACCCGGGCAGCGCATCCAGACGTAAGGGGCGTTGTGCCCGCCGCAGTACCAGACGCCCACCTCATCCAAAGCGTCGGTAAGCGTTTTAGCGTTGCCTTGGTAGATGGCAATGTTGCCCATGCATTGGGCCATGCCCTCGTCAGAAAGGGCAGCGGCGCCGGCCTTTTGTAGGATGTAGGAAATGCCGTTAGTCTTGGTGGTCTTAGCGCGCACCCACATGGCGTTGATGGACTGCCCATCGCGCTCCAACTCATCCGGCACGATGGTGTAGCCGCAGCGCGTACCGGTGAAGCCGGCGGTCTTAGAAAGCGAGCAAATCTCTACCGCGCAGCTCTTGGCACCCTCGATCTCGTAAATGCTGTGAGGAATGGCGTCGTCTTTGATAAAGGCCTCGTAAGCCGCATCGAAGATGATGACAGCCTGCTTCTCTTGGGCCCACTTGACCCAAGCGGCAAGCTTCTCCTTGCTATAGACAGCACCAGTGGGGTTGTTGGGCGAACACAGGTAAACGATATCTGCGTCGATGGAGTAATCGGGCATGGGGGCAAAGTCGTCTTGTGCGCCAGACGGAAGGTGCACAACCTTGTTGCCGGCCATGACGTTAGCGTCCACATAAGCGGGATAGGCGGGCTCGATAACAAGCGCAGTGATGCCCGGCTCAAAGATGTCCAGGATGTCACCCAAATCATCGCTTGCACCGCTGGAGACGAATATCTCGGAGTGATTGAGGCTCACACCGCGTTTTGCGTAGTGCGCAGCAACAGCATCGCGGAAGAACCCGCAGCCGACCTCGGGCAGGTAGCCGTTAAAGGTATCGGATTTGGCCTGCTCGTCCACAGCATCGTGCATCGCGCTCACGACAGCGGCGGGAAGGGGGAGAGTCACATCCCCGATGCCTAGTTTGAGAAGAGTCTCGCCGGGATTTGCAGCCGTAAAATCAGCCACTTTACTATCGATGGTCCTAAAGAGGTAGGAGGCCTTAAGCTTTTGATAGTTGCTATTGATCATATCCTCGTATTCCTTCTTCGTCGCTCATACATCTGCCGTGCAAAACGCGCGGCAGCTATCAAATGGGCCAGTTTGTTGCGGGTGCCTTGCACGCACACGCATAGCTTGGGATTCTAGCCTATTGTCACGCCGTCGCATATGAAGGCCGCAGCGCCCTTCATCGTGACATTGTTGTCGTAGTCGATGCTCACGATAAGGTCACCGCCGTCCAGATGGACGGTCACCTCGCTTGCGCGCGTGCACTTGTGCGCCCAGATGGCCGCAGCCACGCTCGCGCACGATCCGGTGCCGCATGCCATAGTGACGCCGCTTCCGCGCTCCCAGACGCGCATACGAATCTCGTTTTTTCCGATGACCTGCACAAACTCGACATTCACGCCATCAGGAAAGGCCGCGCAGTGCTCGAGCGCGCTGCCGATGGCCTCGATGTCCACGGCCTCTGCATCAGCGCAGAAAATCACAGCGTGGGGGTTGCCCATGTCCACGGGAATCAAGGGGAAGTCATCCTCATCGCGCGCAGAGGGTCCAAAGCTTTGAGTGACCTCGTCGTAAAAGTAGCCGCAAGAAGCCTGAGCGATGATGGGCTCGCCAATTTTGACGGTGCCCATCTCAACGCTTACGAGCGCAACCTGGCCGGCATCGTCAAGCGTCAGATTGAGCGTCTTTATGCCGCTCTTGGTCTCAACGGTGATGATGGTTTTATCGGTATGGCCCTTGTCATGGACGTACTTTCCCACGCAGCGTATACCATTGCCGCACATCATCGCCTCACTGCCGTCGGCATTGAAGATGCGCATCTGAAAATCTGCCACCTTGCTCGGCAGAATGCAGATGATACCGTCGCTACCCACGCCAAAGTGGCGATCAGAGTACTTGACGGAAAGCTCGACAATGTCTTGGGGCACCTCGTCGGCATAGACGTAGAGGTAGTCGTTGCCCAAACCATGCATCTTGGTAAACGCCAGTCCGGTTGTCTGGTTCATATGTGTCTCGTTTCTTAACGGGGCAAAGCCGGCAAGGGACAGATGCGCTCCTTGCCGGCTGTGTATGCCAATGGTTCTAATCTTTTTTAAACGTAGAACAGGATGGAGTTGTAGGAGGGGACGGGCCAATCCGTGTCTGGTACCAAAATCTCGAGCTGGTCTACCTCGTGGCGCACAGCCTCCATCAGCGGGATGAGCTCATGGGCGTTGGCGTTTGCCGCTTCCTGCGCGTCTTCGATGTCATTGATCTCAAGATGCTTAGCACATAGAGCGTCAAATGCCACCTGTAGTCTGGCCAAGCCGCCGTTCATACGCTCGAGCTGACCTTGCTGCGCCGTCACATCGGCATCAGGCATCGCAGTCTTAACCGACGTGATGTGATCGGCAATCTTTGCAGCGTAGGCAGAAATTGCCGGCATATAGTAGCGGCGCACCATACGACGCATCGTGCGCGACTCGATGTTGATGAGCTTGTTGTACTTCTCGAGCTCGACCTCGTAGCGACTCTCGACCTCGGCACGCGACAGTACGCTAAACTCCTCAAACAGCTCGACGCTCTTATCTGTGACAAAGCAGGGGAGGGCATCTGCGGTCGTCTTGTTGTTGGCCAAGCCACGGCGAGCGGCCTCCTGCTCCCACTCGGCGCTATAGCCGTTGCCGTTGAAGATGATGCGCTTGTGCGCAGACAGCGTCTTCTTGACGTACTTGAGCGCCTCTTCCTCAAACTTGCTGGGGTCAACGCCCTCCATAGCGTCGGCAAACTCCTTGAGGCTCTTAGCCATGGCCGTGTTGAGGATCGTGTTGGCGTCAGACAGGTTCATAGCAGAACCAGGCATGCGGAACTCAAACTTATTGCCGGTAAAGGCAAAGGGGCTGGTGCGGTTGCGGTCGGTCGTGTCCTTGGTGAAGGAGGGCAGCACGTCCACGCCAAGGTCCATAAGCGTCTTCTTGGATCCCTCGTACTCGTGGTCTTCGATGAGCGCGTCGACGATTGCGCCAAGCTCGTCGCCCAAGAAGATGGAGATGATTGCCGGGGGAGCCTCGTTAGCGCCCAGGCGATGGTCATTGCCAGCGCTTGCGACAGACATGCGCAGCAGCTCCTGGTAATCGTCCACTGCCTGGATGACACCAGCCAAAAAGACGAGGAAGCGCAGGTTTTCGATGGGGTTTTCACCCGGGTCGAGCAGATTCTTATTGCCAGCGGCGATAGACCAGTTGTTGTGCTTGCCGCTGCCGTTGATACCCTCGAAGGGCTTCTCATGCTGCAGGCACACCAAGCCGTGATGGCTTGCCAACAAGCGCATCTTCTCCATGGTGAGGAGGTTTTCATCCACGCCGCGGTTTGCCTCGGCAAAAATGGGGGCGAGCTCGTGCTGGGCCGGGGCGACCTCGTTGTGCTTGGTCTTAGCAGAAACACCCAAAGCCCAAAGCTCGTCATCAAGCTCCTTCATGAACTCATTGACGGTGGGGCGGATCGCACCAAAGTAATGCTCTTCCATCTCCTGACCCTTGCAAGGGGAGTAGCCAAAGAGCGTACGCCCAGTGAGAATGAGGTCGAGGCGCTTTGCGTACATCTCCTCAGAGATGAGGAAATACTCCTGCTCGGCGCCCACAGTAGTAACGACGCGCTGCTTGGGCTCGCCAAAGCAAGCGAGCACGCGGTTGGCCTGCTCGTCGATGGCCTTCATAGAGCGCAGCAGCGGGGTCTTCTTGTCCAGAGCCTCGCCTGTGTAGCTGCAAAACGCCGTGGGGATGCACAGGACCTCATCTTTGATAAAGGCGTAGCTGGTGGGGTCCCAGGCGGTGTAGCCGCGAGCCTCAAAGGTCGCACGCAGGCCACCAGAGGGGAAGGAGGATGCATCAGGCTCGCCTTGGATGAGCTCCTTGCCAGAGAAGGACATGATTGCACGGCCGTCTGGCTGCGGGTCGACAAAGCCGTCGTGCTTTTCCGACGTGATGCCAGACAGCGGCTGGAACCAGTGTGTGTAGTGGGTCGCACCGTGCTCGATTGCCCACTCCTTCATCGCATGTGCCACGACGTTGGCAACGTCGATATTAAGCGGCGCGCCCTCCTTGATTGTCTTCATCAGTTGCTTGAAGGTGTCCTTTGGCAGACGCTCGCGCATCACATGCTCGTTGAACACCATGGAACCGTAGATCTCTGGAACGTTGCTCATCGCGAAAATCCTCCTCGAATAAACGTGTTACACAATGTGCCGCATACCCAACCAGCGCGGTTGTGCATACAGCGCAGCAAATCATGGGGATGAATTTAAGAGCCTTGTGTTTCGAGTTCTTTTCAATCGTAAGAAGCGTTTGTTACACCACACTCAAGCTTGTTCAAACGTGAAATACCGATGAAACATCAGGCGCGTATGATTCCAAAGTCCCAGGGTGTTTTCCTGAGACGTGTACGCTCGCGCGATGGAAAGCAGGTGCTTCATGGCAAAACACATCTTCGTCACTGGCGGTGTGGTATCGGCCCTTGGAAAGGGCATCACGGCAGCTTCCCTGGGTCAGCTGCTCAAGAGCCGCGGTTACAAAGTAACCATGCAGAAGATGGACCCCTACCTCAACATAGACCCCGGAACCATGAGCCCCTTCCAACACGGAGAAGTGTTCGTAACCGAGGACGGCCTAGAGACAGACCTCGACTTGGGCCACTACGAGCGCTTCATCGACGAAAACCTCACGCATGATTCCAACGTGACGCAAGGCTCCATCTATATGAGTCTGCTGAGCAAAGAGCGCCACGGTGACTTCTTAGGCGGCACCGTCCAGGTTATCCCGCACGTCACCAACGCCATCAAAGAGCGCATCAAACGCTTGGCCGAGCAAACAAGCGCCGACGTCGTCATCACCGAGATAGGCGGCACGGTGGGCGATATCGAGTCCCAGCCCTTCTTGGAGGCAGCGCGTCAGTTCCGCAAGGAGGCAGGCTTCCAAAACGTCGCCTTCGTCCATTGCACGCTTGTCCCGTACATCGCCGCTGCACACGAGCTCAAGACCAAGCCCACGCAGCACTCCGTCAAAGAGCTTCAGTCCATCGGCATCCAGCCCGACTTCCTCGTTCTTAGAAGCGATCATCAAATCTCGACCCACCTGCGCGAGAAGATCGCCATGTTCTGCGACCTCGATTGCAGCGAGGTCTTTGCCTGCGAAGACGCAGATTCCATCTACTCCATCCCGCCCTATCTGCACGAGCAAGGATTCGACTCCAAGGTCTGCGAGAGGTTGGGCCTCAACCCCGGCGAGGTTGACCTGTCTGCTTGGAACCATTACCTCGAGCGCGCCGCCAACACTCAAGGCGAGGTCAAGGTTGGTATCGTCGGCAAGTACACCGATCTTCCCGATGCCTACCTGTCTGTTATAGAGGCCGTTCGCCATGCGGGTGTGCATGCCGGCGTTAACGCCGAGCCCGTGCTCATTAGCGGAGAAGACCTCGACGAGCTCAACGTGGATAAGATTTTGGGCGAGATGGACGCCATTCTCGTACCCGGAGGCTTTGGGCTTCGCGCGTTTGAAGGCAAAATCCTAGCCGCAAAGTACGCACGTGAGAACAAAGTGCCCTTCCTCGGCATATGTCTAGGCCTGCAGACAGCTGTTTGCGAATACGCGCGCCACGTAGCAGGCATGCCCGGTGCCAGCTCGGCCGAGTTCAACGATAACTTGGAATACCCCGTAATCGACATCATGGCAGAGCAAGTCGACCTCGACGACATGGGTGGCACCATGCGCTTGGGTGCCTACCCCTGCAAGCTCACCCCGGGCAGCCTTGCAGAGGAGCTCTACGGCGAGCCCGTCATCTACGAGCGCCATCGCCATCGCTACGAGTTCAACAACAGGTTCCGCAAGCAGCTCACCGAGGCTGGCCTCGTCATCGGCGGCATGTCGCCCGACGAGCGTTTGGTAGAGATGATTGAGCTGCCGCGCGACGTGCATCCGTACTTCATCGCAAGCCAGGGTCACCCCGAGTTCAAGAGCCGCCCCACGCGCTGCCATCCGCTCTTCAAGGGCTTGGTAGATGCCGCAAAGGTTGCCAAAGGGCTGTAAGAGGCAAGACGTAACGCCCAAAAACGCTACCGGTAAAGAAGCGGGGGAGCAGCATACAAGCTGCGCCCCCGCTCTCGTTTTGTCGCTATGAGCTCACCAAGTCAGGCCGGCACCTAATTCCCGGTCTAGCAGTCCTCCTGTGCGCTACCTGCGGTGCTCGGCTCTTATGATGTCTGACGCCACGTCTGAGGGCGCCTTTGCAAGAGACTCCAAGTACGCCGTTGTCACCGGGCGCTTCAAACCTGCAGCAGGTGACATTCCCGCCAAGGCCTCGTAGGGTGTGGCCGGATGCCGTGTGGCGCTACCAAAGCGGCCGGCATTGGCGTAGAGATAGTGGTCTTCCTCGACAAAGACATCCTCAAAACCGCCCGAGTATCTGAATAGCCCCGTCTGTGTATCCGCGACAGAATGATGACTGGGTTTTGCAGGCTTGGCAGCAGCATTCGAAGCAACGTGCTCTTGCGGTGCAGCCTGAGCCTTGAGCATGTCTTGGCGGATGAGCTCGCGAATATAGGCCGATTTGTTGGGCTGGGCATCCAGATGGGCGAGTATATCGGCATGATCGGTCTCGTAAAACTCGACGATACGCTGCTTACGTCCCTTGCGCTTGTTGTAGTTTTCCTTGGCGCGTTTTTGTGCCTCGGTCACCTTGCCACTTGCCACTATCGGCCTCCTTTCATCCTTCCAGAAGTCTGTTATCTCTCATCGAGTATACCCAAGGGGATAATCGCACTGCAACGTCTAACGCTTTCTTTTCTCACGCTTTCCGATATAGATGCAGGCAAATCTATCGGGCTGTCGTAGAATAGTGTCTTGATTAAAACTGCCCCGTACCTTGGGTTTTAAGCATAAAACGAGCAGAGGAGCTACCGTCATGAGAAAGCTCGCCAAACTCGCCCTAGCGGCGTGCCTTGCCATAAGCCCTGTGCTTGGTTTGGCAGGTTGCACAGACGACAACTCCACCGGCAGCGCCCAGATTGTCAAACTCGACCCAGAAAACCCGACGACGATCACGCTTTGGCATTACTACAACGGCTCACAGCAAGAGGTCTTCGAGCAGCTGGTAGACGAGTTCAACCAAAGCGTTGGCGCTAAGCAGGGCATCATCGTCGAAAGCAGCTCTCACGGCTCTATCGCAGATCTGGAAACTGATGTGATTGAATCGGCACAAGGTGCCATAGGCGCAGATGAACTGCCTGATATCTTCTCTACCTACATCGACGTCGCCTCCGAGGTCCTTGAGTACACGGAGCTTGTCAACATCGCCGATTACTTTACTAGCGACGAGCTCTCCCAGTACGTGGATGCCTATATCCAAGACGGCTATATTGCATCCGACGACAACCTCTACGTATTCCCCGTGGCAAAGTCCTCCGAGTGCCTGATGGTCTCAAAAAGCGACTGGACCAAGTTCTCCAAAGCCTGCGACGTAACGCTTGACGACCTATCAACCAGAGAGGGCATAACTCGTGTAGCGCAAAAGTACTACGACTACACCGATGCCCAAACCCCTAATGTCAAAGATGACGGCAAGTCGTTTTACGGGCGCGACTCGCTCGCTAACCTCTTCATCGCGAGCTTTGCACAAATGGGAAGCAACATCGTAGAGGTCAAAGACGGCAAGGCAACGCTCAACACAAGCAAAGAGCTCTATCGTCGCGTCTGGGACAGCTATTACGTTCCCTACGTCAAAGGCTACTACACGGCAAAAGGCAAGTTTAGGTCCGACGACGTCAAGACCGGCGACATTATCGCCTATACCGGCTCGACATCCTCGAGCGGGTACTTCCCCTCAACAGTGCAAGATGACGATGGTAAAGCCAAATCCACGAGCGCGATTGTTTGCGCCCCGCCCATCATGGAAGGCGGCAAAAACGTGGTGATTCAGCAGGGCGCTGGCATGGCCGTCACCAAAACCGACGAGCTTTCACAGTATGCCGCGAGCATCTTCCTCAAATGGTTCACGCAACCTAGCAACAACCTGCGCTTTGTGGCTCAGGCAGGCTACCTGCCCGTGACAAAGGACGCCAACAGCGTAGAGGCGCTCGACGCGGTGATTGAGGATAACAACCTCGAGGTAAGCCAACCCGTTTACGACACGCTCAAAGCCTACATAGAAAACTTCGACTCGACGACCTTCTACTCCTACCCGTGCTTCAAAAACGCGACAGCTCTGCGCGACGTGCTCGAAGACAGCCTTTCAACCCAAGCAGCAAAAGCCAAAAAGGCAGTAGACAAGAAGGTAGCTGCTGGAACCTCTCGCAGTAAGGCTATCTCAAAGTACACAAACGATGAAGCCTTCGAGCAATGGTATGAGGCTCTGATGCAAGAGCTTCAAAGCACACTTGACCAATAACCGCACGGCATAAGAGCGCTTTGCAAGAGAGGAGGTAGCTATGAAACGCGATTTGAGACCAACGTTTTTCTTGGCGTTGCTCGTCCCGCTTGTCATAGCTACCTTCCTCCAGGCTGTCATGCCCCTTGGAACCTTGTATGTAAGCCAGGTCAAGGAGTCGATGGCCCAAAGCGCGATAGAGCAGGATGCAAGCACGGTCGAAAACCGCCGCATCATGCTCGAAAACGAGATGTGCGACCATTGGGCCTCCATCAACGACGAGGCAGATATCTGCAAAGCAACGCTCAAGCGCTTCTTGACAGACAACGGCATAGGATTAGACACCTTCTTGAATAGCGACAACCTACAAGAGGAGTTCTTGCGCGACGTGTTTCCCACGGCGGTAAACTCGCTTAAGGGCAATAGTTGCTCGGGTCTCTTCATGGTGCTAGCAAACGACAAAAGCGCAAATAGTGCAGCTTCCTACAATGGATTTTTCTTGCGACAAAATGATCCGCAAGCCACGCAAAACTCCACTTCAGGCTTCGTCTTGCAGTGCGGCACCAAGGAGCTGGCACATGACAGCAAGATTGCGATTGCCAACAACTGGACCACGCATTTCAACCTCAAAGCACAAGGCAAGCGCCAATGCGACGAGTTCTTCTACGAGCCCTACCAAGCCGCCTGCGACAACCCAGACAAAGCATCGTATCTGGGATACTGGTCGGCCATGAAGGAGACACTCGCCCAAACAGATGGCGAATACGGGGCGCTTAGCTACTCACTTCCTCTGGTTTATGACGGAAAGGTCTTTGCCGTCATCGGCACCGAGGTCTCACTCGAGCTCATTCAAAACTATCTGCCCTACCAAGAGCTTGACGCCCTTAACAGCTGCGGCATGGTCTTGGCCATTCGCAAAGACCAAGACAGCTACATCGCAATAGCTGGCTCCGGCAACCTTGCAGACAGCCTGCTGGAAAACGACCGCGTCTTCACTCTTTCTGATCACGACGGAACGCTCAAAAGCGCAAGCGGCGCGTTTAACACAGAAGAGAGCATATGCGCGGTTTCAAGTGATCTGGATATCTTCAGCTCCAACGTGCCTTACTCGACAACGCAATGGGAGCTCGTCGGCTTTGTAGAGGAGAACTCCATTTACGGCCCAGGTAACGAGGTGTACGCCAAAGTGTTCGCCTCCGTCCTCATTTGCCTGATTTTTGCCGTGATCATGCTCGCTGTCATCGTCAGCCTTGTAGAGCGCCCCGTACAAAGGCTCGCACAAAGCATCAGAGGCGGGCTAGACTCGCTGCGCGCCTTCAAACCCGCCAGCATCCGCGAGATAAACCAAGTCCACAAAGTGGTCTTAGAACTTACCGAGTACCAAGCAAAAGCCGCAGCGAATCTCGCAGAGGAAAAGGAGCGCTATCGCATTGCCGTTAAAAGCTCGTCAGACCTCTTCTACACGTACCGCAGGACAGACAAGACCATAGAAATCGTCAACAGCATTACAGGTCTCGACGGCCTCCACGACCTCTCAAACGCTGATGATCCGATATCGCACTACATTGCCCCAAATGACCTCGATAAATTCATCGCCGCTGCACAAACCGCAAACGGACCCTTCGAGCTAACCGTCCACATCAGGACCACGCTAAACGCGCCTTACCAGTGGTACAAGGTTTCTGGCAACGCGAGCTTGGAGGACGCAACAGGCCAGACCATCATCGTCGGCAGCATACGAAACATCCAAGCCAGCAAGGACCTTGAACTCGAGATGGAGAAACGTCGCTACCTCGATCCAGTAACAAAGTTCCTACGCCTCAAACCGGGTATGGCAAAGCTTGCAGCTGCCGTAAATAGCGGTGAGCAAGGCACGCTTGCGCTTATAGATGTCAACAACTTCGACAATCTCAGTGAGCGCTACGGCATAACGCTTACCGACTTTCTGCTCGAAGAGCTTTCCTCTGCAATCTTCAAAGACTGTGAGACCTACGGTTACAACGATGCTGTCTTGGTTCGAGCAGGCTCTGATCTGCTTTTGACATGGAGCTTCGACACGCAGCCCGAGCAAATTGCAGCCCATGCAAAGCGGCTCTCAAAACACTTTAGCGAGCTGGTTCAAGAAGAGCGCCTGCCGTTGAGCTTCACCTGCGCTATCGTCCAAGGTAGCGGCAAAGAAGGCGCAGATGAGCTCGTATACCGCGCAAGGCGCACCATGGCATATGCTCAGATGACAGGCAAGCAGGTATGCTTCTACAGCAGCGACATAACCCAAGGGCCTTTGAGCAAGGGCTTTAGCGAGTCGGTCTCCATTATCAGCACACGAGATATGGATCTCACGAGCTTTGCCTTGAGTCTCTTTGACAGGAGCGGAGCTGTGATAAACGTCATGGATCTGCTCGCTTTGCGCTTGCACGAGAGATACGCCTTTGACAGCGTTGTGATTACAACCTTCAAGCCAGAGGCAACGCGGGCCTTTGCAGTTTATACATGGGGATATCAACACAAAGTACCCTGCCCAAAGGAGAGCTGGAGCGTACCCACCAACGAGGCCCAGCTGTTCCAAAAGCAAGCTTTAACAGAGCAGCTCAAAAAGATCGACCTGCTCGAGACCGACAGCCGCATGCTGGGGCACTTAGAGCAAGGCAACTGCGGCTTTGCCTTTCATATGCTAGATAACAACATCTACTGCGGCTCGATACTCGTCTTTGGCAGCGAGGCTCTAGAAGCAGTAGAACAGCACAGCACCAAGGTAAGAGAGCTTTGCAGCATCGTGCAAAACAGAATCAACCTCGAAGCCCACGATTCTTCTGCCCGCGCAAAATCCGAGTTTTTGGCGCGCATGTCCCATGAGATTCGCACGCCCATGAACGGCATCATCGGCATGACGCAGATAGCGCTCAAAGAGGGGCAATCCGAGCAAAAGCGCATCGAGTGCCTGCAAAAGGTACAGATGTCATCGGACTATCTGCTCAGTCTCATCAACGACATCTTGGACATGAGCAAGATTGAAAGCGGCAAGATGCAACTGTCCTTGAGTAGCTTCGACTTAACGCAGCTACTCGACAATCTCCATCCGCTCTTTGACTCGAGGCTCAAGGAAAAGTCCCAGCGCTTCGAGATATCTGCCTCCTTGAAAAATAACTGCTTCACAGGAGACGCGCTCAGGCTCAACCAAGTGCTCGTCAACCTAATTGGAAACGCCATCAAGTTCACAAACAAAGGTGGTCTGATAGAGATCTGCGTAAAAGAAGAGCCCTTAGACAACGCCCAAAGCAGGCTTGTTTTCGAGGTTGCTGACAATGGCTGCGGTGTAAGCGAGCAAGACCGCGAGCGCATCTTCAGAAGCTTCGAGCAGGTGCAAAACGGAATGCAAGCTACAGGCCAAGGCACGGGTTTAGGCCTGGCTATAAGCAACCATATCGTTCATCTCATGGGGTCCAGCATCGAGCTCGATAGCACACTAGGGGAGGGGAGCACGTTTTCCTTCGGCATAATTTTGCCCGTCTCCGATATGACCGCAGAAAATACAGTGGCAGACAGGAAAGACCTGCGCTTTGACGATGCGAACATCCTCGTCGTAGAGGATAACGAGCTTAATTTGGAAATAGCCCAAACGATACTTGCCAATTACGGCATAGCCACGCAGGCGGCGCGCAACGGACAGGAAGCCGTAGAGATGTTTGAGGCATCGGATATAGGAAGCATCGACATGGTGCTTATGGATATCATGATGCCCGTCATGAACGGATTGGATGCTACGCGCGCCATAAGGAGTCTGGCGCGTAAAGACGCAGCAAGCGTGCCCATTGTGGCTATGAGCGCCAATGCCTTTGACGAGGACGCAAAGCGATCAATCATGGCCGGAATGTCAGCACATCTCTCAAAACCGATCGATGTCCCCAAGCTCGAAGAAGTCTTGGCTCGTTATTTGAGGTAGGCGCCATGTATGCTGCTGCAAGGCTGTTTACTGCGGCACTCGATTAAAGCCACTCCTTCACAAAACGTCTTGCGCCATATATCATTACAAGGTTGCTTTTCTATAGCAAATGCCATAGTGAGACGTCCGGGAGCTCGCGGCAGGCAGCGCGAATTTAGCGCATAGGTCCTGCTGGGTCAGGCAAAACGCATTTTGAGATGCTGCCGATCGGTTGGAATACCACACCTCGATCGGCCCAAGCAGAGAGTGCCCGATTCGTATGAAACAAAGTGCCATTGCTAAAAGACCAGCTTAAAAGAACGAGACCCCGATAAAAGAGGACGTACAACAACATATGACAACAACATTTATGGACCTCGGCTTGTCCGAGGACATGCTCAAGGCTGTCCAGAAACTCAAATACGAAAACCCCACACCTGTCCAAGAACAGGCGATTCCCGTGGCGCTCGAAGGGCGCGACATCATTGCTGGCGCACAAACCGGTACCGGCAAGACGGCTGCTTTCTGCCTTCCCTGCATGGATAATCTGCCGCACTGCGACAAAGGCTGCGGTCCCTACATGCTCGTCGTTACTCCCACACGCGAGCTGGCCGACCAGATTTGCGAGGTCTGCGACAAAATCGCCAAGGTGACCAAGCACAAGGTCGCCAAGTTCGTGGGCGGTGTGTCCTACAACCCGCAGCGCGACGCGCTCAGGCGCGGCATCGACGTCTTAATAGCCACCCCGGGCCGTTTGGAGGACCTCATCAACCAGGGCGCAGCGCATCTTGACCAAGTTAAGGTGCTGGTCCTCGATGAGGCCGATCGCATGGTCGACATGGGCTTTTTGCCCTCCATCAAAAACATCGTGGGTCAGATTGAAGGCGAACACCAAACGCTTTTGTTCTCGGCAACTATCGACCGCAACGTCAAGCGTGTGTCGCGCGATCTTATGCGCGACCCCGTCCAGATAGAGATCGCACGCCGCGGTGAGACAGCAGAAAACGTCGACCAATACGTTATACGCATCAACCACCGCGCCAAACAGGAGGCCCTCGAGGCTATCTTGCAGGACCGCGGCGCAAACCGCGTCATCGTCTTTGCTAGGACCAAGCACCGCGTCGACACCTGTGCGCGCAACCTCAAAAAGGCCGGCTTCAAGGTCGAGACCATCCACTCCGACAGATCGCAGGCACAGCGCCGCAAGGCGCTGCAGTTCTTTGACAAGGGCTCGGCAAACATCCTCGTCGCAACAGACGTCTTAGCCCGCGGCATCGATGTGAGCAACGTGGATTATGTGGTCAACTTCGACATGCCCATGATGGCAGAAGACTATATACATCGCATTGGCCGCACCGGCCGCGCGGGTGAGAAGGGTTTTGCCGTATCCCTGGTAAGCCCCGAGACAGAAAGCATGCTCAAAGACATCCAGAGGCTCATCAAGATGGACATCCCCGAGCTTCAGATAGAGGGCTTTAATCGCAAAGAGGCAGAAGCCCACGCCAAGGAGCGCTCCAGCAAGAACGCCAAAGGCAGCAGCGTAGACGCAAAAGACGACAAACGCGGCAAGGATAGGGGAGACGAACGCAAAAAAGACCATCACAAAGGCGATGATGAGCGTGGCTCCAAGAAGGAGCGTAACAAAAAGCGCGAAGACAATCGCAAACCAAAAGGTAACAAGCGCCGCTACGATAACGCCGCCGCGCAAGAGGCTCAAGAGCTCAACGAGCATCCCGTCAAGGGCAAGAAAAAGGGCAAGGGTAAAGACAAGGACAAGCGCCCAAGCTCCTTCGAGAAGTTCTACAAAGGCAAGAAAGGCAAGCGCGAACGGCTCGAGCAGGACTTTGCAGACGAGCGCAACAACTACGACGACGAGTCTGAGTTCAAGTCCAGATCGCACAAGAGCGGCTATAGCAAGAAGGCCAAAGGCAACGGCACCTACAAGGGCAAGGGTGGCAAGCGCGGCGGGGCCAGCAACTCCAAAGACTACAAGAAGAGCAAGGGTACTCGCGGCAAAGGCGGCAGCGAACAGCGCAACTTTAATCGCAACAGCAAAAAGGGCAAAGGCTACAGCGCCAAGAAGGGCGGCGATAAGTCCGGATACAAGAAGGACTCACGCCAAGGTTCGTCCTACGGCAAGAAGGGCGGCTATGCAGGCAAGGGCAAAGGAAAAAGCGCAAGCAACGGCAAGAGGGGCAACTTCAAGCCAGGCCGTTACTCGTCCACCCGCGGCTAAGGCCGTAGCGCATAAATCCTGATAGCAAGGCGGGGACTGGGTTTTCTCCCGGTCTCCGCCTTTTTCTTGCATTCCGTACCCCGATTACAAAAACAGGAAAGCAATACGCCACCAAGAAGCGTGCTATTACTTAGAATATGTAGCAATTGTGAATTGCAACGGGATGTGCGAAAGTTCAAGCCGCTGCGTCTTAGGCATCAAAGATCAAGGAGGAGCACTATGTACGAAGATCGCGTGAAAATCGTCGATCATCCAATGGTCCAACACAAGCTGTCCATCCTGCGCCGAACCACCACGTCTTCCAAGCAGTTCAGAGAGCTTATCAGCGAGCTTGCGATGTTCGAGGCGTACGAGGCCACACGCGACCTTCCGCTCACCGACATAGAGGTTGAGACTCCCATCTGCAAGACCATGGCAAAAGAGATTGCGGGCAAGAAGCTCGCCATCGTGCCCATTCTGCGCGCCGGCTTAGGGATGGTCGACGGTGTCGAGTCACTCATCCCCGTGGCGCGCGTAGGCCATCTGGGTATGTACCGCAACGAGGAGACCCACGAGCCAGTGCCGTACTACGACAAGCTTCCGGCCGATATCTCCAACCGCGAGGTGCTATTGCTCGATCCGATGCTCGCAACGGGCGGCTCGGCCATCGCAGCTGTGGGCTATCTGCGCAAAGCTGGCGTGACCAGCAAAATTAAGTTCCTTAACATTGTGTCTGCTCCGCAAGGTATAGAGGCGCTTTTGGCCTATGACGACAACGTCGTCATCTACACTTGCGCCGTAGACGAAGGCCTCAACGAGGCCGCTTACATCGTCCCCGGCCTGGGCGACGCCGGAGACAGAATCTTCGGCACAAAGTAGCAACGTCTTAGCGCCGCCTTTGCGCGGCGCTTTCAACGTTGGCATAAGCAGCAAAACTTCGACCATCAAACAAGAGAGGAAACTATGGCAAACAAGAAGCAGATTCCAACCATGGGCGCGCAAGACGCATCCGAAGCCATCTACGACGCCACAGTGCTCGGCAAGCCCAAGATGCTGCTCTTTGGGCTTCAACACATGTTCGCGATGTTCGGCGCCACCATACTCGTTCCCGTACTCACCGGCTTGCCTGTAGCTGCCACTCTGCTGTGGGCTGGCTTAGGCACGCTTTTATTCCATCTGCTCGGCCGAGGTGTCGTTCCCGCCTTCTTGGGTTCGTCGTTTGCCTTCATCGCCGGCTATGCAGCAATCGCTCCTAACGGAGAACCCGAGCTTCTGCCTTACGCCTGCTTGGGTGTGTGCTTTGCAGGCCTGCTGTACCTGGTGCTCTCGCTGCTCTTCAAGATCTTTGGCGCACAGCGCGTCATGCGCTACTTCCCGCCGGTCGTTACCGGCCCCATCGTCATCTGCATCGGTCTCATTTTGGCCAGCAGCGCCATCAACAACTGCTCGACCAACTGGCTCGTCGCCATCGTCGCTGTTGCGGTGATTGTCATCTGCAACATCTGGGGTCGCGGCATGATCAAGATCATTCCCATCCTCATCGGTGTCATCGTCACCTACATCTTTGCTGCCTGCATCGGTGAGGTTGACTTCAGCGGCGTCCAGCAAGCAGCATGGATTGGTCTTCCCATCGAATGGGACCACACCGTCTTTGGCATCCTGCAGGGTGACTTCGACTCCGGCCTTGCCATCACGGCCATCATCACGATTATGCCCTTGGCATTTGCAACCATGATTGAGCACATCGGCGATATCACGGCCATTTGCTCGACCACCAACCGCAACTACATCGCCTATCCTGGCCTGCATCGCACCTTGCTCGGTGACGGCCTGGCTACCATCCTAGCTTCGCTCTTTGGCGCGCCGGCTAACACCACCTACGGCGAGAACACAGGTGTGCTCGCACTCACTAAGGTCTTCGACCCGCGCGTGATCCGCATTGCCGCTGTATTTGCCATCCTCTTGTCCTTCTGCCCCAAGTTTTCGGCCGTCATCGCTGCTATGCCTTCTTGCGTTATCGGCGGCGTGTCGCTCGTGCTCTACGGCATGATTTCTGCCGTGGGTGTTCGCAACCTGGTGGAAAACCACGTCGACCTCTCCAAGAGCCGCAACCTGCTGGTAGCAGCCCTCATCCTCGTACTTTCCCTGGGTATCGCCACAAGCACTGAAGGCGCTATCGTCTTTAGCATTTGCGGCGTGACCATCAGCCTGTCCGGTTTGGCGATTGGCTCTGTGCTCGGCATCATCCTCAACGCAATCCTGCCCGACAAGGATCCCTTCAAGGGAATAAGCGATTCTGACACCGCGCTCGAGGAAGGCGACTTCGAGGTACCGATGCCGCTCGAAAGCAACCTGAGCGATTTCCCGACAGAAGAGAAGCCTCAAGAAGAGACGAAAGAAACGACTGAAAAAGACAAAGCCTAAGCTTGATGCACTAGTAAAGCCTTTCATCTCCGTACAGGGGCCGACGCGAACTTGCGCCGGCCCCTTTGTCATACTTTGGATCAAAGGCGCGATGTCCCAAACACCTGAGAGAAAAATCTCGCAGATTGTCGTTTCTTAGCTGACAGCTAATGAATCGCCAACTGTAATTCCCTAACCTTTCAAAACACAGAGGCGAATACGCGCCTTTGTAGGGAAAACGAAGGCAGGGATTACCATGGCAGACGAGCCCATCAAACCCCAGGAGCAGCAACCCGCAGCACCGGAATCGCAAAACCAGCCCGCGCCCAGTGGGCGACCTCAGCAGCCGGCAGAAAAGAAGTCCACGTCTGGTTTGGCAGTAGCTGGACTCGTCTTAGGACTCATCGCTCTTCTGAGCTGCTGGATCCCGTTCTTCAACGTTGCCACCACGCCCTTGGCAATCCTCGGTCTGGTTTTTGCCATCATCGGTATCGTTGCAACGGCGCCGTCAAAGCCCAAGGGTGGCCGCGGCATCGCCATCGCAGGCACGGTTTTGTGCGCTATCTCGCTCGTAGTCTTTTTGGCCATGTACGGTGGCGCAGCAGCGTCAGTCAGCGGCTCTGACGACAGTGGCTCGTCTAGTACAGAGACAAGCGCAACACAAGACGACGACAGTTCCAGCGACCAAAGCGCAGCCGATGAGGAAGAAGACGCCGCAGCTGACAGCGGTATCGTGATAAAGAGCTGCAAGGCCTCCAAAGACTACGCAGGTGATAAGACATTCGTCATCACTCTGGATTGGACCAACAATACCGATGAGAGCTCCATGTTCATGACAGAGTTCACCGACACCGCCTATGTCGATGGTGAGGAAGTAGACCGCACCTTCGGAGACGGCGACGGCTGGTATGAGGATCAAAAGAAGGTCAAGCCGGGCAAGACTAAGACCATCAAATTTATGTACGACTGGGACGGCAAGTCCGACGTTGAATTCGAGGTCAACGAGTGGTTTGGAAGCGAGCCCGTACTCTCGCAGACCCTCAAGGTCAAATAGTTACACGCGGCATCTGCTAGCTTTTGCGCCGTAACTGCGCTCAAGCTGCCCAAAAACAACAGCAACAGACGGCTGCCCAAACGGAAATACAATCCGAGCTTGGGCAGCCGCACTGCATCTCCCCGTCAAAACGCAAAGGCAAAAGTGTGATTCAATGAAAACGCGCATTCACCGCATCACAAGCAAAAGGCACCAGATGGACAAGCAAAAAACGCTCACAGAGGAATACCGCAACGCAATCTTGACATCAAACAAACCTGCGGAGTTCCTTGAGAGGAGCTTCGAGTCTTCAAAAGACCTCGGAGCTTTCCTTACCGCAAAGCTCGATGAAAAGGGCCTCAAGAAGGCACCCGTCATCAGAGATGCCCAGATAGGGGAGACCTACGCCTACCAGATCTTCAGCGGCACGAGAAACAAGCCTGACCGCAACTACATACTGGCGCTATGCATCGCTATGGGGCTGGACGCCCACGAGACGCGACGCGCCCTGTGCCTGGGCAATGTAGGCGACCTCTACGCCAAAAATCGCAGAGACGCTATCATTTTATTTTGCGTTGACCACGGATACTCACTCATACAGACAAACGATGAGCTCTATAACAACGGCGAGGAGACGATAACAGGTGCAAAAGACCAAGGATGCTAGCAGTCTAGACGAGCTCTTGCGCTCGATAGACCAGCTCCAAAGCTATCGCACTGTTAGGTTCCTTAAGCAATCACCCCAAGAAAAGACGAGCATTGTCGCTGACCAAGCGGGCAGAGAGTACATCTGTAAGGTGCTTACCACCTGTAGCGACCTGCACCCATATGAGCTCCTTAAAGCACG
>CAYQLX010000004.1:19042-39596 GCA_964418305.1 uncultured Coriobacteriaceae bacterium
GACTTTGGTATTGCGCGTACATGGAGCCAAGACGCAAGCTGCGACACGAGCTTTATGGGAACAAGCGGATACGCAGCTCCAGAGCAGTTCGGCTTCATGCAGACAGATGCGCGCAGCGATATATTCGCACTTGGCAAGACGCTGCGCTTTGCCCTGACAGGTGCCGCGCCTGACCAAGAGGCGCAGGTCAGCCCGCCAAGTTTGGCAGCTGTCATTGACAAGGCAAGCGAGTTCGACCCCAAACATCGCTATGCAAGCGTACGCGAGCTGCAGAGCGCCATTGAGCAGGCGTTGCAGTATGCAACGACGTCAGGCAACGATGGAGCCGACACAACTTACAGGCAGACTGTTAACGCGCAAAAGGCGGCTCAGCAAGAACAGCAGACACGCAACCAGCACATGCAAACGCAGGCAGAAGGGGAGGGTCAGCACGCGATACCCAAGCATGCAGCGCAGCCTGAGCCAGTCAACCGCAAAACAACAACGGCGGCTACAACAAACGGATTCTACGTGCCCCAAGGCGCGGCTATCGCATACCGCATCCCGCCATCCAAGAGAAAGCCCTCCGCAGGCTGGCGCGTCGTCCAAATTCTTGTAGGGCTTTGTGCCTTGTTTACCCTGTATGTGGTTTTTGACATCCAACTAAGCGGCGATGATAACGGCATCTTTACTACAGCCGTCATCGGCCTAGGGATGTGCGGGCTTCCCGCGTATTACATTTGCGATCCATTCGACATACTGCGCAAAAGAGGTGCACACGACAAAAACGTCGTCAAAAGATTCTTCATCCTCATGGGCATCGGGTTTTGCATCGCATTTGCTGCATACATGCTCGAAGCATGCGTGCTCCACACCATCACAATCTCCAACTAAAAGGAGCAGGCACCACTCCATAGGGCTTCATTCCTCAACTGGCGAGTCGGAGAGGACCCGCGACAAAATCCCTAGTTAACTTCCCATAAGATACGTTATCAGACATACAAGGAAATTTGCACGGTAACAGGGGAGCACTCGTTTAGAGTCCAACGTCTCTTCTCAATGTCGAACACGAGCGCATGCAAAAACGCGCATTAACTTGAGATTGAATTTGAACCAAGCGCCCGTTAAACAATCCAAACTGCCTGAATGAATTTGCTAGGAACATCGCTGCAACAAACTAGTTGCCGATTGATACAGCCATAACTTTAGCGATGAGCATTGCAACGCTTTGACAAAGTTACAAACTTTAGAATCCTCCAGAGTCCATTTTCAGCAGCTTAAGATCACACACCCGATGAGCCAAAGCCCGTTTCACCTCTGTCAGTGGCATCAAGCTCGCTCACCTGAATGACATCGACAGTTGGTACAGCCAAAACAACAAGCTGAGCAATGCGATCACCTTTAGCTATCTGAATAGACTGTTCTTTGTCAGTATTAAGCGCAATGACACCAAGCTCCCCGCGATAACCGCTGTCTATAAGCCCTGGGGTGTTCACAATAGTGAGGCCCTTCTTCAAAGCCAAACCGCTCCGTGGCTGAACAAAGCCGGCATACCCTTGTGGGATAGCTACAGCAATTCCTGTAGGCACAAGCGCCCGTTGACCCGGCTCGATACAGATATCGATACGGGAGCGCAAATCCAAGCCTGCATCGCCAGGTTTTGCATAACCAGGCAAAGGCATCGATTCTTCAAGAACCTTGACGGGTAACTTCACGCCTTCAGAAGCCATAGCAACCTCCAAACCATAAAAAGCAAACACAAGACAAAATCAGCGTCTTGAAACTGCAACGAACAACTAACTCAATCTGAGCAACGCTCTCTAGAAACAGAAGCTTAAATCCAACACACAATGCTCACAGCAAAATACGAATCGATGAACTCAAGCGTGACTGTTATCCAAATCGTTCAATTGAACGCCAGCTAAACCTGTGAGCTACATAGCTTAAAACTCATCCGGCAAAACTAGGTCACACAATCAAATTCTTGCTAGAGCTGAATTTGCGCCTTAGGAAAAACTGCCGTCCAACGCCTTTCCCTGCTCATCGAACTTCCCGAGCTCTGCGTTGAACTCTGAAAGATCTTTGAAATCCTTGTACACAGATGCAAATCGAATGTAGGCAACAGCATCTAGGTCTTTGAGATGCAAGAGCACTTGGTCTCCCAAAACATGCGATGCGACGTCGGATTTATGTTTGTCTCTAAGCTCATGCTCGACCTCTGCCACAAGCTGCTCAAGATCGGCTACAGGAATGTTCCTCTTAACCGTTGCAGTAAACAAACTACGAAGAAGCTTTTGGGGATCAAAGGGCTCGACCGTACCATCCTTTTTTTGAATCATAAGCGGTGACTCCTCGCGACGCTCATACGTCGTGAAGCGTGTCCCGCATGCTAGGCACTCCCTTCTGCGGCGTATGCTCGACCCGTCATCGGCCGCGCGGGAATCAACGACCTTAGACTCAGTATTAGAGCATTTTGGACAAAGCATAAGACCCCCGTTTTGCTAGAGATGCACAACCGGATACCAACCATGCAAGTCTAGCAAAACGCCAGCTCTCAAATGAGAACGCCCTTTAAGCAAACGCCGGCGCGAGTATCGCAATAAACATAGCAACAACCGGCACAGCAACCGCCAATACACATAAGATCTTGTCTTTTGTCGTCTTAGGAGAAACGGACTCAAGATCATAGGGCTCGTAAGCGCAAGGGCCATCGAGCAGGCTGGTGAGCAAAGCACACCTTGAAGAATCCTGGACACGCTTAGTTCTATTGAGGCAGATGACCTTGTTATCGTTGATACCACAGTCAATCTGCGGCTTAAGAGCAGCGGTGCCGTCAACTGAATAAATGCGTGCCATTTTGATTCCCTTCCCTATGATTACGTCATAGCCTTTTTATAAAGAAGGACACTGACGCAAAAACAATCAGGAACAACTGTTCGATATGGCTATAATACACGAACACGCGTTCGAATCAAGAAAAATCCGAACATTTGTTTGAAATTTTTTGAAATCTGTCGTACAATCGTTTGCACAAGAACGATGAAAGGAGACACGAATGGCATATGAAGATCTCAACTCAAGGCAAAATCAGATCCTCGAGTACATTCGCGTTTGTATAAACGACAGGCATCTTCCGCCCAGCGTGAGAGAGATTGGAGAGGCCGTTGGCTTGTCCTCTCCCTCCTCTGTGCATATGCACCTTAAGGTACTTGAGGACAAGGGCTATATCGTTCGCAAGGGCTCCAAATCCAGGTCCATGAGCATCACAGAAAAGGGAGACATCCACAAAGACCAGGACCAAAACGACAAAGACTTTGCCACATTGCCTCTCGTCGGGCGCGTCGCAGCAGGGACGCCCATATTGGCAGAGCAAAACATAGAAGAGCAAATAAAGCTTCCCATCGCGCTTATCGGGGATCAAAATTCCTTCCTGCTCACGGTCAAGGGCAACTCCATGATAGATGTGGGCATCTTTGACGGAGATATCGTCATAGTGAAAGAGACTGCAAACGCCAATAACGGGGATATCGTCGTCGCCCTCATAGATGATGGTGCCACCGTGAAGACTTTCTACAAAGAAAAAGACTGCATAAGGCTGCAACCGCAAAACCCAGCGCTTGAGCCCATATATACAAGAGACGCAAAAATCCTCGGCGTAGTCACGGGATTGTTCAGGAGCATTTAGCGCACAAGGTGCCAATTCTCAGAGACAAGATTCTCTTCTGCGTTTGGCACCATGCGCTTTATTCTTCATTGCTCGGAAAGCATAGAGCGGCCGGCCTAGGACATGAGGCCCTGCGTTTGAACCTCAAGCTCTTTGATTTTCGTTGTAATGAGACATCTGTTTCTTCTCAACTGCCTTACTAAGCCGAATGCTGTGAATGTGACAGTTGCGTCCTGTTTATATAGGAGCATTTAATGCCGGAAGCGTCAGGTTTTAGACACCCTCTAGGTCAAATGCTGGGATAAAAGACTCGCTCGCGGCTTTGCCCTCTTGGCAGAAGGAATGCTCAAGGCCAAGGCTCAGCGCATAATCGACAAGGCAATCGTAGTCGTCAGAGTCCACTGTCTCTGCGAGCTCTGGATATGATTCCCCGATACCTTGCACGAGAGTGTATTGACTCATAAGGCTCACCACTATGTCTTCCGCATAGGGCTTGGAGGCAAGAAGCTCCATAACTTCCAAGGAGTCGTCAAGGCAGTTGGGAAGAAGCAGATGCCTGACAATCACACCTTTTTGCGCCAAGCCGCTTTGCGGGTCTTGCTCATAGGGTCCAACCTGCGCAAACATCTCGTCCAAAGCGGCGCTTGCGATACTTGGGTAATCTGGAGCCTTTGAGTAACGCTCTGCTAGCTCGGGTGAGGCGTACTTGAAGTCTGTGAGATAAATGTCCACATACCCTTTGAAAACAGCAAGAGACTCGGCGCTCTCGTAACCAGAAGTATTGCAAACAACCGGCAAGTCCAAGCCCATGCTCTTTGACAAATCCAATGCAGCAACTATCTGCGGAGCAAAATGAGTCGGCGTCACAAGATTGATGTTATGCGCTCCCCTGTCCTGTTGTTCCAGGAAGATCTGAGCAAGACGCTCGATAGAGACAACTTTACCAACACTGCCGTTGGCAATTGGTTGGTTTTGGCAGTAAACGCAGTGCAAGGGGCATCCAGAGAAGAAGACGGTACCACTCCCCTGTCGCCCGCTTATGGGCGGCTCTTCCCACATGTGCAGAGCAGCGCGCGCAAGCTTTACCTGAGCGTTTTGAGAGCAATAGCCAGCCGCTCCTGCAAGCCTGTTGGCTTTGCAGGAGCGGGGGCAGAGCTCGCAGCTTTCTAGCATCTTAAAGCTCGTGGCTAACCCTCCAGTTTTGCCGTAACAATCTGGCTTATAACCTTGGGGTTTCCGCCTTGCGCAGCTTTCATCATTTGACCCATAAAGAAGCCCTGAAGCCCCTTCTTACCTGCGCGGTAGGCCTCCACCTTGTCCATGTTTGCAGCCATGAGCTCGTCCATAGCCGCCTCGATAGCAGAGGTGTCGGTACTCTGCTTCATGTTATGAGAGTCGACGTACTCATCAACGTCTACGCCGTCTGCCAAGACAGCGGCGAGTATCTCTTTGCCGGCCTTGGAACTGATGTCGTCATTGGCCAACAGACAGGCGAGCTTTGCCACAGCCTCAGGCGTGGCCTTAGTTTGCTCGATAGAGACGTTGTTCTCATTCCTGAATGCGCTGATGTCGTTGAGGATGAGGTTGGCGACCTTCTTGGATTGCGACTCGTCCAAGCCTTGCGCCGCCTGCTCAAAGAACGCAGAGAACTCAACGTCCCCGGCAATTTCTGCCGCGTCAGACTTGGGAAGCCCCCATGTCTGGACATAACGGTCGCGCTTGGCATCAGGAAGCTCGGGGAGCTTTGCGCGCACAGACTCAATAAACTCGTCGCTCAAGTCGTATGGAGCCAAATCCGGATCGGGGAACATGCGGTAGTCGTCTGCGGTCTCCTTGACGCGCATGACGATGGTGCGCTTAGCACCGGGCTCCCAGTGACGCGTCTCCTGGCGCACCACTCCCCCATTCTCCAAAACCTCGGCCTGACGGCGAATCTCATAAGCCAAGCCGTCATGAAGGTTTTTGAAAGAGTTCATGTTCTTGAGCTCTGTTTTGACACCAAAGCCCGTGTCTCCGCGGCGACGCAAGGACACGTTGCCGTCGCAGCGCATGGAGCCTTCCTCCATAGAGCAATCGGATATGCCAATTGCGAGGTAGATCTGGCGCAGCTTCTGCATGAAGAGGCGCGCCTCCTCCGGAGTGCGCAGCTCGGGCTCGGTGACAAGCTCGATAAGCGGTGTACCGGCGCGGTTGTAATCAACCAGGGAGTTGGTGGCGCCGTCGATGCGACCTTCGGCACCGCCCACATGCACCATCTTGCCGGCGTCTTCCTCCATATGGATACGCGTGATGCCGATGTGCGCCACATAAGAGCCGTCGGCTTCCTTCTCTACATCGACGCGCTCCTTAGCGGCGTTACCGGTAACCTCCAAGTCCAAGTGACCGCGCATGCAAAAGGCCTTGGGGCCCTGCGTCGTCTGGAAGTTCTTAGCCATGTCGGGATAGAAGTAACCCTTGCGATAGAACATTGTGCGCTTCTCGATATCGCAGTTGGTGGCTAGACCGGCCAAGACGATACTCTCGATAGCGGCCTTGTTGGGAACAGGCAAAGCACCCGGCAGGCCCAGGCAGACAGGGCAGGTATGGGTGTTGGGCTCTGCTCCAAACTCGATGGGGCACGAGCAGAACATCTTGGTGTTGAGGGTGGTGAGCTCGGCGTGAATCTCCAGGCCGATGACTGCCTCCCAGTCCTTAAGGACCTCTTCGAGCTCCTTCATTAGTTGGCACCTCCCTTGAACGGCGCAACTTTGCCCGCCATGCCGCAGCAGGACTCCAACGCAGCGCCGACGCGCAATATGACGTCGTCTCTAAAGTGCGGGCCGATGATCTGCAGACCCACAGGCATGCCTGTCTGCGCGCCAAAGCCCACAGGCAGGCTCATGCCACCGTTGCCTGCGATGTTGAGGCTGATCGTAAAGATATCGGACAGGTACATGCTGGCAGGGTCGCTCATCTCTCCCGACTTGTAGGCAACCTTGGGGGCTGTGGGCATGATGATGGCGTCCACCTTGTTGAAGGCGCGGACATAATCCTGCGTGATAAGCGTACGTACCTGCTGCGCGGGATAGTAATACTTGTCGTACACGCCGCTTGCCAGCAAATGGCCGCCGAGCATAATGCGACGCTTTGCCTCGGCGCCAAAGCCCTCGGCGCGTGAGGCCTCGTAGCGCTCGGCCAAATCCTTGCCGGCACCCACATGCCCGTAGCGGACGGAGTCGAAGCGCGACAGGTTAGAGAAGGCCTCGCACGGGGCGATAACGTAGTAGGCGCTGATAGCGGCCTCTGCGTGAGGCAGCTCGACATCGATAATTTGGGCACCCAAGCCCTCGAGGTCTGCGCATGCCTTGGCATAAGCGTCTTTGACCTCGGCAGAAAGGCCTTCCATCTCCATGAAGGAAGAAACGACGCCAATCTTCATGCCGCTTGCGCCAAGCCCCAAGCTCGCTGTGAAGTCAACATCGCAGGGCTGGCTTGTGCAGTCGTGCGGGTCATGGCCGCAGATAGCATTAAGCACGTAGGCGGCGTCTTCAACCGTGCGCGCAAAGGGGCCTACCTGATCCAACGAAGACCCAAAGGCGACGACGCCGTAGCGGCTCACAACGCCGTAAGTGGGCTTGAGGCCCACGACGCCGCAGAAGCTCGCCGGCTGGCGAATGGAGCCGCCGGTGTCGGAACCTAACGCCACAGACACCATGCCTGCCGCGACAGCAGCCGCAGAGCCGCCGGAAGATCCGCCGGGAACACGGCTTATGTCCCAAGGGTTACAGGTCTTACCAAAGTACGAGCTCTCCGTCGTAGAGCCGAAGGCAAACTCGTCCATGTTGGTCTTGCCCATAGGCACAGCCCCAGCGGCCACAGCGTTTGCAACACATGTGGCGTCATAAGGACTCACGTAGTTCTCAAGCATCTTGGACGCGCAGGTGGTATGCGTACCCGTCTGGTTCATGTTGTCCTTGAAGGCGCAGGGCACACCAGCCAATATGCCGAGCTTATCGCCCGCGGCAACGGCCTTATCCACAGCAGCGGCCTGCTTGAGTGCAAGCTCGTCTGTGACTTCCAAGAACGCGTGTATCTGACCGTCTTTTTTATCGATAGCATCCAAGCTGGCTTGGGCGAGCTCCACAGCCGAGAACTCCTTGGAGACGAGGCCCTCATGGATGTCTTTGACAGAAAGTGCATCAAAGCTATTCATTAGCGATCACCCTCCCCGCCCAAGATTGAGGGTATGTCAAAGCAGCCGTCCTTGACGGAGTCACTGTTAGAGAGAGCAACCTCACGCGTGAAGGACTCGCCTGCAACGTCTTCGCGCATAACATTGGAGAGGTCCCCGATGGGATGAAACGTAGGCTCGACACCCTCAAGGTCATATTCCGTGATGGGTTTGAGCGTCTCCATGATGTTGTTGAGGTCTTTGGTCATCGTGACGACCTCGTCGTCAGTCAAACCGATGCGAACGTACTCCGCGATATCGCGGACGTCCTGTTGGGTTAGAGCCATTGGTTATTCCTCGATCCTGATAAGGGTTCCGATGTGATCGCAGACAGGAGAAGCGGCAATCTCTGCCAAAGCCTGCTGGACGTCGTACTCCCTGACCTTGTGGGTGACAAAGGTCATCTCGCTTATCTCATTGCTTACCGGCGTCTGGTTGAGCGTCTTGATGGAAATGCCGTACTTGTCGAACACCTCGGAGACGGCATGCAGTGTGCCATGCACGTCTTTGACCTCGATACGGATGTAATAGCGACTCTCGAGGTCTTGGATGGGCATGTAGGGCAGCTTGTAGATGCAGGTGCAGGCAAAGCCGACGGGGCTTCCCTCTGCGATGCAGCGTGCGGCGTCGATAATGTTGCCCATGACGGCAGAGGCGGTTGCACCCTCCCCTGCTCCCTGGCCAAAGAACATGACGTCGCCGATGGGCTCGCCTTGGATGTAGACGGCGTTGTACACGCCGTTGACAGAGGCCATAGGATGGCTCGCGGGAAGCATAGCGGGATGGACGCGCACGTCGATGCCCTTTTCCGTCCTGCGGCCGATGGCAAGCAGCTTGATGACGTAGCCCATGTTGCGTGCGCGATCGAAGTCGACGGGACTGATGCTGCTGATGCCGTTGGTATAAACGTCGTGGACGTTGACGCGCGAGTTAAAGACCATCGAGCTTAAAAGCGCAATCTTGGCCGCGGCGTCATGACCTTCGACATCTGCCGTGGGGTCTGCCTCGGCATAGCCCAAGCGCTGCGCATCTGCCAAGACGTCGGCGTACTCCAAGCCCTCGTCTGCCATGCGCGTGAGCATGTAGTTGGTGGTCCCATTGAGGATGCCCATCACGTAGTCGATGCGGTTGCCCACCAAGCTGCGCTTGAGAGGGTCGACAATGGGGATACCGCCGCCGACGGCAGCCTCAAACGACACGCTGCCGCTGCTGCTGTCTGCAAGGTGGAATATCTCCTCGCCGTACTCGGCAAGGAGTGCCTTGTTTGCCGTGACGACGTTCTTGCCAGCCTTGAGAGCGGCGCGCACCACGTCACCAGCAAAGCCGCAGCCACCCACGAGCTCGACGACAATATCGATCTGAGGGTCGTTGACGATGTCCATGTAATCGTCAACGATGCGCTCTTCGGGCACGCCTAAGGCCGTGATCTTGGACTTGGTCCTCGAGCAGACCTTGGAAAGCTCTATCTCGGGCCCAAAGCGGTCTTGATAGTTGCTTCCCTCTTTAAACAGGAGCTTGACGACACCGCCGCCAACCGTCCCGCAACCGATGAGACCAATCTTGACTTTGCGCATCACGCCTCCAAAAAAATCGTTGTCGTCCAGTACGTTAGTGTCGCAAGCCTGCAAGCTCAAGCTGCGGGTATGCGGCCGCGAAAGTTGCCTACGCTAGTACACGTCACGCGCGAGCAGATCCGCGTAAGTCTCGCGTCGCACGACCAAGCGCGCCTTGCCATCGGCCACCATGACGATGCCGGGGCGCACCTGCTTGTTATAGTTGCTCGACATCTCGTTGCAGTAGGCGCCAGTGCCCAAGACACACACATGCTGCCCTGCCTCGCAAGACTGCAGACTGCGGTTTCGCACGACCACATCGCCGCTTTCGCAGTGCTTACCCACGACATCACAGACCATATCGCGCGGCTCACAAGCGCGCTCGACAACAAAGGCCTCGTAGTCTGAGTCGTAGAGAGCCGTGCGAATGTTGTCGGTCATGCCACCGTCGACGGCGACGTAAGTGATGCCGCCGTTTTCTTTGACCGAGCCCACGGTGTAAAGCGTAATGCCCGCGTTTGCAGAAACAGAACGGCCGGGCTCTGTATACAGATGCGGCAGCGGATAGTCAAAGAGCTCCGCGCATTCCTTAACAGCATCGCAAGCCACTTGCGCAAACTGCGCGATGGAGGAAGGCTTATCGCCTGCCAGGTACGGGATACCCAAGCCGCCGCCCAGATCCAAGATGCTCGCAACGTAGCCCAAGTCTGCGCGCATCTGATTCATGAACTCGAACATAACCTTGATAGCCACCGGCCAGCAGCTCAAATCGAAGATCTGCGAGCCGATATGCATGTGGTAGCCAGCCATGTCGAGGTGTGTGTGCTTGAGGGCGTACTCAGTCGCTGCCTTGGCAGCGCCGTTCTTGATGTTGAACCCAAACTTGGAGTCCTCATTAGCGGTCATGATGTAATCGAGCGTATCTGCCTCGACACCCGGGCAAATACGCAGGATGACCTTCTGCTTGATGTCTTTGCCGCGCGCGACGAGGTTGATACGCTCGAGCTCCTCGTGTGTGTCTACCACGAAGCAGGCAACGCCAGCCTCGATGGCCTCCTCAATCTCAAGCTGGGTCTTGTTGTTTCCCTGGACAAAGACCTTGTCCATGGGAAAGCCTGCCGCCTTTGCGATGGCCAGCTCGCCGCCACTTGCCACGTCAATACCCACGCCCTCTTGGGCGACAATCTTATCCATGGCCACACAACAGAAGCTCTTTGCCGCATAAATGATGTCGCTTGCCTCGTAGCGGCTGCGAAACTCATTGAGGTAGTCGGACAGCTGCTTGCGCAAGGTGGCCTCGTCGTAAACGTAAAGCGCCGTGCCAAACTCGTCGATGATGTCGCTTAGTGCCACGCCCCCAACAAAGACAACGCCGTCTTGCACCTTCGTAGTGATAGGAGCGACGTTGAGGAGGTCGTTGACGGTGAGATTGTCTGCCGCCACGGCAGTACGCTCGTAATGTGACATGTCTTTGGTAGTTCCTTTCTAAAGACTTACATGCGCTCGGGGGCGCTCACGCCCAACAAGCCCAATACGTTTTCCAAGACGATGCGCGCAGCGTCACAGACATAGAGACGAGCCGAGGTAAGGTCTTTGTCGTCTGTGAGCACATGGCAGCGCGTGTAGAACTGATGGAAGCTCGCCGCGAGCTCTTGCGCGTAGTGTGTAAGGCGGAAAGGTGCGAGGTCGCGAGCACAGCTTTCAACCAGACCGCCAAACTCGTCAATCTTACGGGCGAGATTGAGCTCTGCCTCGTCAGACAAGCATGCAAGGTCGCAGCTGTCCTGCAGAAGCAAGCTGGCCGCATCGGCTGCAGAGACGTCGTCTTTGCCTGCCGCGCGACGCAGAATCGAGCAAATGCGCGCGTGCGCGTACTGCACGTAGTAGACGGGATTCGAGGAATCCTGCTTGACGGCCTCGGCGATATCGAAGTCGATGGCCTGATCTGTGGAGCGTGACAGCATGAGGTAACGCGTTGCATCGGGGCCGACCTCGTCGATGAGCTCTTCAAAGGTAACCATCTCACCGGTGCGCTTAGACATCCTCACGGCCTCTCCGTTGCGGAAGAGGTTGACCATCTGACCGATGATGACCTCTGGTTGACCGGGATGGCCAAAGACATGCCCCACGGATTGGATGCGTTTGATGTAGCCGTGGTGATCGGCACCCAAAAGGTCTATGCAGCGCTCATTGCCGCGGTCGAGCTTATTTTTGTGATAGGCGATATCCGGCGCGAAGTAGGTGTAGGAGCCGTCAGCCTTGATAAGAACGCGATCCTTATCATCACCAAAGTCCGTCGTCCTAAACCAAGTGGCGCCCTCTTTTTCATAGATAAAGCCCAGCTTGTTGAGCTCGTCAATAGTCTTGGAGATGACAGAGGCGCCTTGTTCGTCTGTTGCATGAAGCGTGCGCTCGGAGAACCAGACGTCGAATACAAGCCCGAAGTCCTCCAGAACCTGCTTGTTGTGGTTCAAAACCGCGTTGTAAGCGATGTCCAAGAAGGCAGCCTCACGCTCTTGGGCAGGTGCATCCACCCATTTAGCGCCTTGATCTTTATAGATCTTGGCAGCGATATCTACGACGTAGGCGCCCGCATAGCAGTTCTCGGGGAGTTGCGCGCGGTAGTGCTCTGCGTTAGCGATGATGCAATCGCATGCTTGGGCGACGTCTTTACCCTCGGCCACAAGAGAAGCAACCTGCAGATAGCGGCATGAGACAGACGTCGCAAAAACGTTCATCTGATTGCCAGCATCGTTGATGTAGAACTCGCGCGTGACGTCGTAGCCACAAAAGTCCAGCACGCGGCTCAAAGCATCACCAAGCGCCGCCCAGCGTCCATGGCCCAGATGCATAGGACCGGTGGGGTTGGCAGAAACGAACTCGACGTCGACCTTGGTGCCGGCTCCCATAGAGCTACTGCCAAAGCGCTCGCCCTGCTCGTGTACGTTTTTGAAGACGCCCTGCAAAGCGGCGTCCGACAAACGCAGATTGATGAAGCCAGGACCTGCAACCTCGACGGATTTGAGCCATTCGTTGCCCTGCAGGTGTTTTGCAACGACATCTGCAATCTGAGCGGGTGCCATATGCGCCTGCTTGGCACAGCGCATGGCTACTGTCGTGGCCCAATCACCGTTGGAGCGATCGCGCGGACGCTCAAGGGCAGGATCTGGAATGGTCTCCAAAGGCAGCTCGCCTGACGCGACTGCCTCTTTAAGGGCGTTGATGACAATCTGCTCTACCTGCTTGTGCACCGTTTGATGCTCCTTCACTCGAATGGTCACAAAGATACGAAATTACATTCTATACGAGCGTGAGCCTAGGGTAGTAGAGATTGGCGCGCGCCAAGTTAGACGGAGGTTAAATACCGCCCGCAAGGACAGCAAAGCGCGCCTGCGGCAAAGAGCAGACGCGCTTGCAGATTGTTGCGATTTCAGATGCCTTGCTCAATCGTCGCTTGCTTAGGGGGAGGGACAGGGTCCCTCCCCCTACAAACCTAGGTGGGATGAAGACAGAGTTCCCTTCACTACGGACACAAGTGGGATGAGAACAGGGTGCCTTTCCTACTAGTGGCTTGATTGGCTCTAGTCTATGCGGCCGATGAGGTCGTTATCCTGCAGGTACCCAATGACAGGCGGGAGCACCGTGGACTTGACCTCGACTCCAGAGAAGTCCCATGTGGAGTAGACGACCAAAGTTACCTCTACACCAGCAGCACCAACGCCTGCCTCGACCAGCAAAGAACCCTTCTGCTCAAAGCGCATGCCCGCATCATCGAGGGCTTTGTCGGCCAGCTCGCAGATGGTCTTCCCAACGGCGACGAGGTCGACGTTGCGCGACATGGTAAGCGTGATGGGAACGCGAAAGAATTCTGGCATGCGTGTCACGGTAGATGAGTTGATAACCGAGTTGGGAACGAGATGCGTCTGGCCTATATCGTCTTCTATCGTGGTGTAGCGCATGTTGATGTCTTTGACGGTGCCCTCTATGCCGCCAAGCTTAATCCAATCCCCTATCCCAAACTCCTTATTGAAGGTTATCTGGGCTCCGCCCAAAACGTTTTTGACGGTGTCTTGCAAGCCCAAAGACAAGGCCAAGCCGCCGACGCCCAAAGCGCCGACGACGACGGAGAGGTCGATATTGAAGCAGTTCTTGCAGAGCATGTAAACACCCACGCACCAAACGGCGATGCGAACGCCCCAAATCATAATGGAGGCGGATTTCTCACCGTCGCGGCTGATGTGGTAAGCCTTACAAACCGCTTTGACAGCAAGCTCGGCCACTATAAAGGTGACAATCAAGATGACAGCGGCGGATATGAGAACACTCGCATAGCCGCCGCTCAAAAAAGCGGTGGAAGACTCGATGGAGTCCTCTATCTGCTCCATTACTTAGACGCTTTCTTCTTATCGACAGGCGATATGTAGACATCGCCCTCGTTGATGACGCGGTCAAAGGCCTCGCGCAGCTCCTCGTCGGACACTTGGCCCATGAAGTCGGTGAGGATGAGGTGCTCGCCCTCGCCCATCTGCGTATCGGTAGCGGTCTTGGAGATCTCCTTCAAGATCTTGGCATCGTCGCGAATCTCATCCTCGATGGTGTCTGTGTCATCGAGCTTGTGACCATGTTTGAGGTCGCGGGCCAAGATGATCTTGAGATAAGTGACGCCCACGATGCCAGAGACGATGGATGCAGACAGAATTGCAGCCTTGGCCACCATCGTGATCTCATCGCTTCCAGGACCAAAGAAGGACAGGTTGGCAACGTAAATAGCCATGGTAAAGCCGATGCCGCCCAGCATACCAGCGCCCAACATATGCCTCCAAGCGCAGTTCGTGGGCATAGGGAGCTTGAAGAAGTTCACCGATATAAAGCTCAGCAGGAAGATGCCGATGGGCTTGCCGATAAACAAACCAAAGAAGACGCCCAGAACAACGGGGTCTACCACGATGCTTGCAAAATCCACGCCAACCAAGCGCACACCAGCGTTGCAGAAGGCGAACACAGGCAAGATGAAGTAGTTGGACCAAGGAGAGATTTTGCGCTCCAAGCGCGAGAGCGTGGGCTCTACACGGCGGGAAATCTCATGAATCATATAGACGCGATCAGCGTACTCGCTTTGGGCAAGCATAGGCTCGCCGGGAATGTAGCGATCACGTGCCTCGAGGACTTTGGCGATAGTCCACTTGCCAAAGACACGGGGGTTGACCTCTGCCTTAGTGGGGATGGTAAAGGCCAAGATAACACCGGCGATGGTGCACTCTATACCAGAGAACAGCACGAAGAACCACAAAACGACGCCCAAGAGGATATAGGGCTTGGTGGAGTAGACACCCATCTTGTTGCAAGCCATGAGCACGCAGAACACGAGGCCCGACATGATAAGCCAGAAGGGATCGGGAGACTGGCCATAGAACAAGGCAATGACAACGATAGCCATGATGTCGTCGGCGATAGCAAGCGTCTTGAGGAAGACAGTCAAGCCCCTGGGGATGCCCTTACCTACCAAAGTAAGCACGCCAATGGCAAACGCGATATCGGTTGCCATGGGGATACCAAAGCCCTTGGCATGCTCGGTCCCAAAGTTAAAGAGTGAGTAGATGATGATGGGCACCATGACACCGCCGCATGCCGCAATAATGGGCAGCAAGGCGGCCTTGATGTCTTTGAGTTCTCCTACGAAAAGCTCGTATTTAATCTCCATGCCCACGACCAAAAAGAAGAAGGTCATCAAGACATCGTTGACCCACTCTTCGATGGTAAAGCCGATGAAGAAGTTATCGAAGCCAAAGCCGTCAATGGTGAGACCGAGCTTGAAGTTGAGGAAGCCCTCGTAGTACTCGAAGGCAGCGGTGTTGGCCAAAATGATGGCCACGACAGCAGCGATGACCATAATGATGGAACCCAAGGTCTCGACCGATAAGAGGCGGTCAATCACGGAGCGGCGACGAGCGTCGCGCTCGGCTTGGTTGTAGATCAGGTTGTTGTTGTTGGAAAAGCTCATGTTTAAGATCAATCCCCCGTGCGTACTTAAAACAAGGCCCGCTGCATAAACAGCGAGCCTAAGAAACCCTTGTCTTAGCCGGCATAATCGGCGAGCACGGCTGCAACCTGCTTTTTGCGGGAGAGCACGCCGGGCATCCAAACCGACCCGTTGGCAAAGCTGATGTCAAAACCGCCCTCGATGAAGGCGACGTCGCCTGCGGCGATAAACTCGGAGCCCTCGACGATGATGTCGGTCAAAAGCATGAGAGCTGCATCGTAGCCGCCCTCTTTGCAAATCTTTGCGACTTGGTCGCTGACCTCGGGGATGCGGTTGCGCATGCCCTCCAAATCGACCGTCTCGTACTGAGCGACCCAGACCTTGCGGCCGGCGAAGTTGAACTCCTTGGAGTCACGGTTGCAGATATCCTCGACGCTAACGTCGTCATCGCCACCGCGCGATTTGAAGATCTTCATGCCAAACTCCGTCGGATCGACCCCGAGCTGGCCAGCCAGCTTGTTGATGTGATCGATGTCGTAGCTCGTGCAGGTAGGGGACTTCATGATCACGGTGTCTGTAAGGATTGCAGACAGCAAGCAAGCTGCGATGTCATCTTGGATGTCGATACCACATGCGCCATAGATCCAAGTGATGATGGAGGTAGTGGAGCCAACGGGCATGTTATGGAACTCGATGGGAGCTGCAGTCTGGAGATCAGCGATGCGGTGATGGTCGATAACACCCACAACCTCTGCCTTGTCCAAACCGTCGACTGCTTGGCCAAGCTCATTGTGGTCGACCAAGTAGACCTTGTCGCCCTCCCCCACACTCTCGATGAGCGCGACTTCCTCTGTGATGCCGTATTCGTCGAAAATCATCTGCGACTCGGCGGGCAAGGGGCCCAAACGCACGGGAAGGTACTCGTTGTCAGGGTCCATCATGTTCTTGAGATTGGCCCAGGTGTAGGCGGCCATGATGGAGTCATTATCAGGGTTCTTGTGACCCACGACGTAAATCTGCGACATAGTCTTTTCCTCCTGAAGGTTAAATAAACGTGCGAATTATACCCAAAGGCCTTGGTCCAGCACGTAAACACACAGTTAACGTTGCGCATACGGCGCTTTTAGGCAGGGCAAACGCAAACGCTTGGTACTTACTTGATAACCTTGACTATGGGTGCATAACCTTTAAGCAGCTTCTTGGTCTGGCCGGACCTAGCAAAGCAGACGGTAAGCTTGTCTCCATCCACAGCTGTGACCTGACCCAACCCAAAGGTCTTGTGGTCGATGGTGTCTCCCACATTGAAGGTCACGTCCGAGTTTGCCTGCCCATGCTGCTGCGCGCTGTCTAAGCGCGAGCCTGCACCGGCACCTGCCTTTGAACTGGACTTGGAGCCACCTGCACCCTTGCCGTAGACACGACCGCCGTACATCTCCTGACCGCGACCGCTACCGTAAGTACTGTGGCGGTCTCCACGCTTCTCCCAGCCAGTGCCCGTGATGCCGCGGCTGCCTATGCCGTCGGCGTCGAGTAGCTCTTTGGGTATCTCGCTCACAAAGCGACTACGCGGGTTTGCCTGCGGTTGGCCAAAAAGCCTGCGCGTTTGCGCATGGGTAAGGTAGAGCTTCTTTTTTGCACGTGTGATGGCGACATAGGCGAGACGGCGCTCCTCCTCTACCCCGCGCTCTTGCACCGAATTGCTATGCGGGAAGATGCTTTCCTCCATGCCAGCAACGAACACGACGTCAAACTCAAGCCCCTTTGCACTGTGGATAGTCATAAGGGTGACCGTCTCGTTCGCGTCTTGGACCGAGTCAAGGTCACTTCTTAAGGAAAGCCACTCCATGAAATCTGCCAGAGTGGGCTCATGAGAGGTGAGTTGGATGCCTTGCTCTATCGCCTGCGCCTGATCCATGCCGGGCACCTCGTCCACTATCTGCGGGTGGGACTCAACGTACTCCTGCACGACGCTTATGAACTCGCGAATGTTCTCTATGCGAGTGTCTGCCTCTTCTGTACGCTGAGCGGCAAGGGCTGCCACAAGCCCCGTGCTGTCGATAATCATGTCGACCACGCGGTCGAGCTGGCCGCTGTAGGCGCGGCATTGGTCTATCACGCCGATAAAGCCCTCAAGCGCGCGACGCGTATTGGCGCGACAGGACGGATCAAGCGTCTCTTCACGCGCAGCATCCAAAAAGGAGATGCCGCGGATATTAGCCGTGTGCTGTATGCGCTCTACCGTAGTCTTGCCTATGCCACGACGCGGCGTATTGACCACGCGCAAGGCCGATATGTCGTCTGCCGGATTAACCACAAGCTTGAGGTAGGCCATGCAGTCGCGAATCTCCATGCGATCGAAGAACCTCGTGCCGCCCACAATCTGATAGGGCACGCCAGCACGCAGGAACATATCCTCGAGTGTACGAGACTGGGCGTTGGTCCTGTAGAAGAGCGCTATGTCGTTGTAGCTCGTGCCGGCGTCGTGGAGTCTTTCGATTTGAGCGGCAATCCAACGGCCCTCATCGCGCTCATCTGCTGCGAGGTAAAGGCGAATCTTATCGCCGTCGGGACTGCTAGTAAAGAGACGCTTTGCCTTGCGCGACATGTTGTTAGCGATGACGGCGTTGGCGGCCTTGAGGATGTTGCCGCAGGAGCGGTAGTTCTCCTCCAATTTGACGGTCTTTGCATCAGGCCAGTCGCGCTCAAAATCCAAAATGTTGCGAATATCGGCGCCGCGCCAGCTGTAAATGCTCTGGTCATCATCGCCCACCACCATGAGATTGCCGCTTACCTTGGCAAGCATCTTAGTGATGGCATACTGCGCGGCATTTGTGTCTTGATACTCGTCTACCAGGATGTACCTAAAGCGCGAACCATAAGACTGCACAATATCTGGGTTGGCCTTGAAAAGCAGGTACGTGTTGAGCAAAAGATCGTCGAAGTCCATAGCGTTTGCGCGCTTGAGACGCTCTTGCATGGTCTTGTACACCGTAGCGACCACCTTGGAGAAGGGGTCTATCGCAGGGAGGTCTCCGGGAAGTTTGAGGTCGTTTTTTGCCGCGGAAATACGACTGCGCACAGCGTTTTGCGGATAGCGCTTGGTGTCGAAGCCGTGCTCATCCATGATGTCTTTGACCAAGCGCTTGGAATCATCTGCGTCGTAGATGGTGAAGTCCTTGGTGTAGCCGATGAGCTGGGCATCTGTACGCAGGATGCGCACGCACATACTATGGAAGGTGTTGATCCACATCCCGCGCACGCCCTGCGGCAGAAGGCGCGCCAAGCGCTCACGCATTTCCTTTGCAGCCTTATTGGTAAAGGTCACAGCTAAGACCTCCCAAGGCATGACCCCCAAATCGCAAACCAGATGGGCGATGCGGTACGTGAGCACGCGTGTTTTGCCGCTACCGGCACCGGCAAGGACCAGAAGTGGGCCTTGAGTGGTGACGACGGCCTCGTGCTGGGCGGGGTTAAGCGCAGAAAGGTCAATCATACTGGGGAATTCCTCCTAAGGACGATGTTCGCATTGTAGGAGCATCATGCGACGCAAAAATCGCATCACATCTACAGGGCAGGGTAAAAACAGCGGAAACGCGCTGGACGATACGTTTTCAAGTACTACAAGGAGTGGCGCCCGCGCTTTGAGTTGACCTGCTTGCGAGCAGCCTGACGCGGTTGCGCGTTGAGGTTCATGTAACCGAGCAGCTGAGAGAGAAGCAGGTAGCAGATAAGCGCGATAACGATTCCTAAGACGATGCCCGCCACGATGTCTGTGGGATAGTTAACGCCCAAGTACAGACGGGACACGCAGATAAGGACAGCCAAGACCAAGCCGGCCGAGCCCACAGCACGGTTCTTTGACTTAATAAGAACAGTGACCGCAGCTGCACAGGTAGCAGCATGAAGCGACGGAAAGCAAAAACCCGAGTGGCCCACCCCCACAACTGCCACGAGCCCTGTAACGCTTTGCGTTGGGTATACCCGCCCAACGACGTTTGCAGCAATGGCGCAAAGGATTGAGGTGAGCACGAGCGCCACTATCATGATGAGTCCCGTCTGGCGATGCTGACTAAAGACGAGCATGACGACGGCGATGATCACCCAGATGAAAGCAGAGACCCCAAGAGAGGACAAAAGGGCCATGACCTGGGTCAACCCATCTATACGAACAGCCTGAACGGCAAGAAGAAAAGCGCCTTCCACAAAACCTCCCGTAAGGGCTCACTTGAAAACAGCAGCGTCCATACTACACCTTGCACAAGCTCTTAAGACCTCGTCGCCTGCCAGCAGGCAACAGCGCATGCAGCCGCCACGTTGAGGCTATCCACGCCTTGGCGCATGGGAATTTTGAGCGTCATATCGCACGCTGCAAGCGTCTGCGGCATGAGCCCGTCACCTTCTGTTCCCATGACCAAGGCGAGCTTTCCTGTCTTGGGCATACGGTCCAATGAGACAGAGTCATCGCAAAGCGCGAGCGCAGCAAGCTTGAAGCCGTGCCGGCTGAGTACGGGTGCTACCTCGGGTACCCAATTCCTCTGACTGCCGACACGTGCCCAGGCAACACGCAAGACAGCGCCCTTGGACATGCGCGCACAACGCCTGAAGAGCGGATCTGCACACGAATGCGTGACGAGCACGGCGTCGATGCCAAAACACGACGCAATGCGAAAGATCATGGCCAGGTTGGCTCCATTGGTGGAGTCCTCGACAATGACGATGCGCTTGGAGGAAGCAAGCAAACTGTCAAGTGAAGGCTCCTTGGGGCGGGCGACGACGCCCACCACACTGCGCGTTTGCGGGTAACCCGCGATGCGCTCAAACTCCTCGTCGCTTACGACGAGTTTTTGAGTTGCAGGGATGTCTGGGAAATCAAAGCGAGGCGTGGTAAGCATGGAGAGTACCTCAAGCCCGGCATTGGCAGCCTGTGTAAGCAGGAGACGTGACTCTGCAAGAAAGCAAGGCTTTCCGCCGTAAAGGCCGGCAGCGAGGTCTTTATCAGACATCTGGTAGGGGTTCACAAGCCACCTCGAGGCACAAGCGCGGATATAAACAAGCGCGGACATACAGCAAACTAAAAAAGCCGCAAGCTCAAGCCGCGGCTTTTTGGATTTAGCTGGTCGGGTGGACAGGATTCGAACCTGCGACCCCTTGACCCCCAGTCAAGTGCG
>CAYQLX010000005.1:0-12648 GCA_964418305.1 uncultured Coriobacteriaceae bacterium
GGCATGGACTCATGGAAGTAACTGTAATCCGCTATGCGTACTTCAGGTGCGCTAACGGCGTCGGCGCAGCGCTCAAAGTCTAAAAATCCCCTTGGATTTCCCATCTTACTCGCCCCTCTCTAGAAACGCCTTGGTGGCTGCGGCCTGAGGGTCCATGCCTTGGGCGATGTTGTCATTGATAAGCGTTGTCATCTTGCGGTACGCATGTGGGATGACCTTCTTGAAGTCGCAGACGCGCTCGTCAAAGTTGTCGAGCATATCTTTGGCAAGAGCAGAACCAGTAAGGCGCGCGTGCTCCTCGATCATCGAGCGCAAAAGCGAGATATCCTCTGCTGCGTGCAGCTCCTCGATGGCGACGAGCTCTTTGTTGGTGCGCAGGTACAGGTCGTGCGCCGCATCAAAGACATAGGCCACACCGCCGCTCATACCCGCTGCAAAGTTGCGGCCCGTCGTACCCAAGATGGCGACGACACCGCCGGTCATATACTCGCAGCCATGGTCGCCAACGCCTTCCACGACCGCCATGGCGCCCGAGTTGCGCACACAGAATCTCTCGCCTGCGCGACCGGAGATAAACGCCTTGCCGCTTGTCGCGCCGTAAAGCGCCACGTTGCCGATGATGACGTTGTCCTGCGACGCAAGCTTGCTGCGCTTGCTGGGATAAGCCACGAGTTGGCCGCCGGATAGTCCCTTGCCAAAGTAGTCGTTGCTGTCGCCTTCAAGCTCGAGCGTGAGCCCTGCCGGGATGAATGCACCAAAGGACTGACCTGCGCCACCAGTGAACTTGAAGTGGTAGCTATCGTCTGCAAGATTGCCTTTGAAGCGACGCGTGAGCTCGGCTCCAAAGAGTGTGCCGCAGGCGCGGTCGGTGCTCGAGATTTCAAACTCGTAGCTGCTCTTGCGCTTGCCCTTCTTGTCCAAGATGGGAAGCAGGCACTTAGCGTCCAAGGTGTTCTCGAGCTTGAAGTCGTAGGCATCCTTCGGATCGAAGAGTGCATTACTGCCGTTGCTTGGGGCAAGAATGCGACTGATGTCGACGGCAGACGCGTTGCCGCAGCATGCGTCATCTGTGCGCTCGAGCAAATCGCTCCTACCTACGAGCTCATCTACGCTGCGCAGACCCAAAGAGGCCAGAATCTCGCGCAGCTCCTGGGCGATGAAGAGCATGAAGTTCATGACATGCTCGGGTTTGCCGGCAAAGTTCTTGCGTAGGCGCGGATTTTGGGTAGCGATGCCAACTGGGCAGGTGTCTAAGTTGCATACGCGCATCATGTCGCAGCCCATGGCAATGAGCGGTGCGGTGGCAAAGCCAAATTCTTCGGCACCCAAAGCGCAGGCAATCGCAACGTCGCGGCCCGTCATGAGTTTGCCATCGGCTTCGATGCGCACATGCGAGCGCAGACCGTTTTGGATGAGCGTCTGATGCACCTCGGCCACGCCGAGCTCCCAAGGAAGCCCCGCCCCGCTGATGGAGCTGCGTGGAGCGGCGCCTGTGCCACCGTCGTAGCCGGATACGAGAACTGTCTGCGCACCTGCTTTGGCAACGCCCGCAGCAATCGTGCCCACGCCAGCCTCGCTTACGAGCTTAACGGCGATGGTCGCATCTTTGTTGGCGTTCTTGAGGTCGTAGATGAGCTCGGCCAAGTCCTCGATGGAGTAGATGTCATGATGCGGAGGAGGCGAGATAAGCGACACGCCCGGGGTGGAATAGCGCGTCTTGGCAATCCACGGCCAGACTTTACTGCCGGGCAGGTGCCCGCCCTCACCGGGCTTTGCGCCCTGAGCCATCTTGATTTGTATCTCTTTGGCGCTCACCAGGTACTCGCTCGTCACGCCAAAGCGGCCGCTTGCCACCTGCTTGATGGCGCTGCAGCGCTCGGTTCCCAAGCGCTCGGGCATCTCTCCGCCCTCACCGCTGTTGGACTTGCCGCCCAAGCGGTTCATGGCAATAGCAAGGCACTCATGTGCCTCCTGCGATATGGAGCCGTAGCTCATCGCGCCCGTCTTAAAGCGCTTGACAATCTCTTCTGCCGGCTCGACCTCGTCAATCGGCACAGGGTTAGTGCCTTCTTGCGCAAAGCGCATCAGGCCTCGCAGATTAAAGGGCGCGGCGCTGTTGTCGAGCTGAGCCGAGTACTCCTTGAAGCTGTCGTAGTCGCCTTCACGGGCGGCCTTTTGCAACAGCAGGATGGTACAAGGGTTAATCATGTGCTTGAGCGCACCGGGGGCGCTTGTCATCTTGTGGCAGCCCAGGCTAGGAAGCGAGAGGTCGCAATCCAGACCCATTGGATCGAAGGCTGTCTGATGGCGGCGTGCCACCATGTCGGCGATTTGCTCCAGCCCAATGCCGCCGATGCGGCTCACTGTGTTGGAGAAGTAGTTTTCCACCACATCTTGTGACAGGCCCAAAATCTCGAAGATCTGCGAGCTTTGGTAGGACTGCAGTGCGGATATGCCCATCTTGGCGGAAATCTTCACCACGCCGTGCAAGACGGCGTCGTTATAGGCCTTGATGGCCACATAGCGGTCGCTTTCAAGCGTGCCGTCCCAAACGAGGGAGCGTATGCACTGATGCGCCAGATACGGGCACACGCAGCGTGCACCATAGCCCAGGAGGCAGGCAAAATGATGCACGCTTACTGGCTCGGCGCTCTCAAGCACAACGGATACCGCCGTGCGCTTCTTGGTGCGCACGAGGTATTGCTCCACAGCAGAGACAGCCAACAGTGACGGGATGGCCAGATGGTTGGCGTCAACACCGCGGTCAGAGAGGATGATGATGTTGGCACCGTTGTGGTAGGCCTTCTCTATGTTGAGGAACAAGCGGTCCAACACGCCGTCCAGCGGAGTGTTCTTGTAATAGAGCAGGCTTATGACCTCGCTTTTGAGGTGCGGCATGTCAAGCGCCTTGATCTTGTCGAGCTCGACTTCTGTAAGGATGGGAGAATCAACCTGTAGTAGATGGCAGTTTTCTGCGCGGTCCTGCAGGAGGTTGCCGTCGCTTCCCATGTAGACCGTTGTGTCGGTGACGATCTCTTCCCTGATGGAGTCTATAGGCGGGTTGGTGACCTGCGCAAACATCTGCTTGAAGTAGTCAAACAACGACCTCTTGCCTTCATCGAGCACGGCCAGTGGCGTATCCACACCCATAGCGGCCGTTGCTTCAACGCCGTTTTTGGCCATGGGCAAGATGACGTCGTAGATGTCCTCATAGGAGTACCCAAAGGCCTTGCGCATGCGGCGCAGCTCGTCATCGTCATAGTACTCGGCAGCCTTCTTGGGCGCGGGCAAGCTGTCGAGCTTGACCAGATTGCAATCGAGCCACTCGCCGTACGGATGCTCTGCAGCGTAGGCCTCTTTGACCTCGTCATCGCCTTTGAGCACGCCCGCTACTGTGTCTACCACGAGCATACGGCCGGGTTCCAAGCGCGATTTGACGACGATGTGCTCCTCGGGGATGTCGAGCACGCCTACCTCGGACGACAAGATGAGTCTGTCGTCGTCGGTCACGTAGTAGCGCGCAGGGCGCAGGCCGTTGCGGTCCAAAGCTGCGCCCATGACCTCGCCGTCGGTAAACAGCAGGGCTGCAGGGCCATCCCAGGGTTCCATCATCGTTGCGTAGTAGTGGTACATATCGCGGCGGCTCATCGACATGTTGGTGTTTTTGCTCCAAGGCTCGGGAACGAGCATCATCACAGCCTTGGGAAGCTCAATCCCAGAGAACATGAGAAACTCGAGCGTGTTGTCGAGCATGGCAGAGTCAGATCCGTCGGCATTAACGACAGGCATGACGCAGTCCATATCGGATGCAAAGGCCGCCGTGCTCATCGTTTCTTCGCGCGCGTTCATGCGATCGATGTTGCCACGTATGGTGTTGATCTCTCCGTTGTGTAGGAGCACACGATTGGGATGTGCACGCTCCCAGCTGGGGTTCGTGTTGGTTGAAAAGCGCGAGTGCACAAGCGCGATGGCGCTCACACAGCGCTCGTCTTGGAGGTCGCGGTAGAACTTGCGCAACTGCTGCACTAAGAACATGCCCTTGTAGACGATGGTGCGGCTGGAAAACGACGCCACGTAGCAGCCTTGCGCGGATTGCTCGAACTCGCGGCGCACCAAGTAGAGCAGGCGGTCAAACTCGAGACCCGACTTCACGTTAGCAGGGCGTTTGACGAGCGCCTGCCAGATGGACGGCATGCAATCGAAGGCCTTCTTGCCCAAGACCTCCGGGCACACAGGAACCTCGCGCCATGCGCAAAGTTCAACGCCGCGCTTCTCTAAGACGACTTCCACATCATGCATGAGCTGCATGCGGCGCACGCGGTCTTGTGGGAAGAAGAACATGCCCACGCCAAGGTCTCCCTCGGCTGCCAAGGCATATCCGTCGTCTTGGGCAGCGGGCAGTATACCCTCCTCGACGACTACCGCGTTGAGGAAGTCTGTAGGCACCTGCAAAATGATGCCAACGCCGTCGCCTGTCTCACCCGCGGCGTCCTTACCTGCGCGGTGTTCGAGCTTTTCCACGATGCTCAGCGCATCTGCGACGGTGGCATGGTTGCGATTACCCTTGATATTGACGACTCCGCCGATGCCGCATGAATCATGCTCGAAGCGCACATCGTAGAGTGTTTCTTGCTGTGTTGCTTTGGTCATGGACACTGCTCCTACTCTCAATGTAAGAACCAGTCTATGGCACAGTGTTTTGGCGTGAGTTAAGGCAGCGTTAACAAACGCCCTGCAACGTTACGACTTGATTAACCGCATCGGCTTTCAAACAAAAGAAGGGCCCGAGCGCACGACCCGGACCCTTTCATAGCGCTTTGGAGCAGCGCGCACAGCTTAGATGGAGATGCTTTGCTCGAAGCGGTTTTTGGAGCCCTCTGCAGGAGGCTCGACTGCGTAGTTGCCGTCAAAGCATGCCGTGCAATAACCCAGCTCGGGTTGGTTGCCCAAGAGTGTTTTGACGCCCTCTACGCTCAGGTAGCCCAAGCTGTCGGCGCCGATATACTCTGCAATTTCTTCTGATGTACGCTGGCAGGCGATGAGGTGGTCGCGCGAGTCGATGTCGGTTCCGTAGTAGCAGGGGTTCACGAAGGGCGGAGCGGATATGCGCATGTGAATCTCTGCCGCGCCGGCCTCGCGCAGCATGGCGACGATGTACTTGCTCGTCGTTCCACGCACGATGGAGTCGTCGATGAGCACGATGCGTTTGCCGCGCACGGCGTCGATCACAGGATTGAGCTTGAGGCGCACCTTTTGCTCGCGGTTAGCCTGACCGGGGGCGATGAAGGTGCGAGCGATGTACTTGTTCTTGATGAAGCCAATCTCATAGGGGATGCCCGACTCACGTGCATAACCCAAGGCAGCATCTAAGCCGGAGTCCGGAACACCGATGACGATATCAGCGTCTGCAGGGTGCTCTTGTGCCAGAAGCGCACCGGCGCGAAGGCGCGCGCTGTGCACGGTGTAGCCGTCAATGACGGAGTCTGGGCGCGCAAAGTACACAGCCTCAAAAACGCACAGGTTGCGCGGGCGCTTGTTGCAGTGCGTCGTGATGTTGCGGCAGCCGTTTTTGTCAAAGACGATAATCTCTCCGGGCTCGACTTCGCGCACGAACTTGGCGCCAATGACGTCCAAGGCGCAGCTCTCAGAGGAAACGACATAACCGCCGTCGGGAAGCGTGCCGTAGCACAGGGGACGGTAGCCGTTTTTGTCCCTTACAGCGACGAGCTTTGAGGGAGACATGATAACGAGCGAGTAAGCGCCTTCGAGCTTGTCCATGGCGCGCTCGCAGGCCTCCTCTATCGAGTGCACATGGAGACGCTCCTTGGTGATGATGTGGCAGATGACCTCGGTGTCAGAGGTGCTCTGGAAGATCGAACCTTCAAGCTCGAGTTTTTGGCGCAAAGGACCGGAGTTGGTGAGGTTACCGTTGTGTGCAAGCGCCATGTGGCCCTTGTGGTGGTTGACGACCATAGGCTGCACATTTGCTATTTGATTGGCGCCCGTTGTGCCGTAGCGTACATGGCCCACGGCGATGGAGCCCTCCCCCAGCTGCGAGAGAACCTTATCGTCAAAGACCTCGCTTAAAAGACCGATGCCCTTGCGCGATGTGAACAGACCGCCTTTGTTGACGACGATGCCGCAGCCTTCTTGGCCGCGGTGCTGAAGCGCGCAAAGGCCCGAGCTGACCTGGTAGGCGATTGGTCCTTGGACAGGGGTGTAGATTCCGAAGACACCGCACTCCTCATGAAGCGAGCTCATATGGGCGACTCCTCCTTGCAGACGTCGGTAAGAGATGAAACAAGTTGATTTGTGAAATGCTATTTGAACACAAAAAAGCGCGAAGGCGCTTATAAAACGCCTTCGCACACGTAAAAGATACAGCAAAGTTTGCGCGGGGCGGGACGGTAACGTGTTCGGCATGGTGGGGCTGAATAAATTCAGCCCCTACGAATGCGTACCTGCGGGTCCATCTGAGTTGCATTAAGATTCCTCGACCACGCGGCCTAGTGGCCGCTACGCTCGGAATGACGGACTGAAGCGATAACGTCACCCTGCGTAGGGGTCGAACTTGTTCGACCCCACGATGCGACCCTTTAGAGACGTGCGGCAACAAGGTCGCCCATCTGGGCGCAACCGACAATTTTATCGGCGGGGGTTGTCTCGTCCTTGATGTCGCCGGTACGCCAGCCCTCGTCCAGAACTTGGGTGATGGCGCGCGTGATATCGGCTGCGGCATCCTTCATTCCAAAGGCGTACTGCAGCATCATGCCGGCGGACAGAATTTGCGCAAGCGGGTTAGCGATGCCCTTGCCCGCGATATCGGGCGCCGATCCGTGGCTGGGCTCGAACAACGACACGCCGTCGCCCAAAGACGCGCTGGCGAGCATGCCTAGCGATCCGGTAATCTGCGCGGCCTCGTCGGACAGGATGTCGCCGAACATGTTCTCTGTCACGACGACGTCAAACTGCCTCGGGTTGTTGACGAGCTGCATGGCCGCGTTGTCTACGAGCATGTCAAAGAGCTCGACATCGGGGTAATCCTCGTCGTGTACGCGATGGACGACCTCGCGCCACATGCGCGATGTGTCGAGCACGTTGGCCTTGTCGATGGAGTGTACGCGTCCTCTGCGCGTGCGTGCAGCTTCGAAGGCTTGACGTGCGATGCGCTCGACCTCGTACTCTGAGTACTCCAGCGTATCCACGGCGCGCTGACCAGGTTTGCCGTCTGTACCAGCGCCCGGCTCGTCAAAGTAGCGATGACGCTCGCCAAAGTACAGGCCGCCGGTGAGCTCGCGCACGATGGCGATGTCGACGCCTTCTATGACCTCGGGCCTAAGGGTGGAGGCACCTGCAAGCGCCGTGAAGATCTGGACGGGGCGCAGGTTGGTGTAAAGCCCCAGCTCCTTGCGGATTCTGAGCAAGCCCTGTTCCGGGCGTGGTTTTGTGGAATCGGTCGTATCCCACTTGGGACCGCCAACAGCGGCGAGCATTACTGCATCGCTGGCGTTGGCAGTATCAAGCGTTGTCTGCGGCAGAGGGTCACCGCACGCGTCGATAGCAGCGCCACCTATGAGTGCCTCGTTGTAGGTGAAGTTCGTGTCGTACTTGGCGCCAATCTTGTCGAGGACCTTGACGGCCTCGGCGATGATTTCCGGTCCTATGCCGTCGCCTGCGAGCAGGCAAATCTTAAAGCTCTTCATTACTTGGAAGCCTCCCCCATCTTCTTCTTGGTGCGCTCAATCAGGCCGCCGCACTCGATAATCTCTTGGATGAAGGGCGGAAACGGCTGTGCCGTGAAGGTCTGCCCCGTGGTCTTGTTGGTGATGACGCCGGCGTCGGCATCGACGGAAACCTCGTCACCGGCTTTGATTGCGTCAACAGCGGCAGGGCATTCCATGATGGGAAGCCCGATGTTGATGGAGTTGCGGTAGAAAATACGCGCGAAGCTCTTGGCGATAACGCAGCTCACGCCAGCCGCCTTGATGGATATGGGCGCGTGCTCGCGCGAGGAGCCACACCCAAAGTTCTCCTCGGCCACGAGGATGTCGCCTTGGGAGACCTTGTTCACGAACTGCGGATCCAGATCCTCCAAGCAGTGTTTGGCAAGCTCTGCAGGATCGGTTGTTGTGAGATGGCGTGCGGGGATGATGACATCGGTGTCAATGTCTCGCCCGTAGCGATGTGCTTTGCCTTCGAATTTCATGACTGTCGTGCTCCTAACTTAGTCCAGGTCCTGCGGCAGGGCGATATGGCCTGCTACAGCGGACGCGGCGGCTACTGCGGGGTTGGACAAGACGACCTCGCTCGTCGGGTCGCCCATGCGTCCGACGAAGTTGCGATTGGTTGTGGCGATGGCGCGCTCGCCTGCTGCAAGGCAACCCATATGGCCGCCCAGGCACGGGCCGCAGGTGGGTGCGCTGATGGCGCACTGCGCGTCGAGGAAGATCTGCGTCAGTCCCTCCTCGTAGCATTGACGCACGACTTCCTGCGTTGCAGGGATGATGATGCAGCGGACGTTGGGATGCACGGTGCGGCCCTTGAGAACTGCCGCCGCTTGGCGCATGTCCTCGATGCGGCCGTTGGTGCAAGAGCCGATGACAACCTGATCAATCGTGATGTCGCGGCACTCGGACGCGGGTTTGGTGTTGGATGGCAGGCTGGGAAGCGCCACGGTGGGCTGGATGTCTGCGGCATTGATGTTTATCACCTGCGAGTACTGGGCATCCGGGTCCGAGTGATACTCGACCCATTCGCGCTCGGCGCGTGGGCCGATGTAGGCGCGTGTGATGTCGTCAACTTCAATGATGCCGGCTTTGCCGCCTGCCTCAATGGCCATGTTGGAGATAGTGAGGCGGCCTTCCATGGATAGGTTACGGATGGCAGAGCCCGTGAACTCCATGGCCTTGTACAAGGCGCCGTCAACGCCGATCTTGCCAATGATGTACAAGATGATGTCCTTGCCGGTTACACCCTCTGCGAGTTCACCGTCAATCACGAATTTGATGGACTCGGGCACCTTGAACCATGCACGTCCCGTTGCTAGGCCAACGCCTGCGTCAGTGGAGCCTACGCCGGTGGAAAAGCATCCCAGGGCGCCGTAAGTGCAGGTGTGAGAGTCTGCACCGATGATGAGGTCTCCGGGGACGCACACGCCTTGCTCGGGCAGCAGCGCATGCTCGACACCCACGCGGCCGACCTCCCAGTAGTGCGTGATGCCCTGCTCGCGCACGAACTTGCGCACGCGATTGGAGAGCTCTGCTGATTTGATGTCTTTATTGGGCGTGTAGTGGTCTGGGACCATGACGACCTTGTTTACATCCCAAACGCGGTTGGTGATCTTTTTGCACTCGTCGATGGCGATCGGCGCGGTGACGTCGTTTGAGAGCACGAGGTCGAGGTCGCACTCGATGAGCTGGCCGGGTACGACCTCATCGAGCCCGGCGTGTGCCGCCAAGATTTTCTCGGCGATGTTCATGGGGCGTGCCATAGGGCATCTCCTTTGCTTTTTGCGGACAGTGATGGCGGACGGGACAGGGTCCCGTCCTTACGGGTATTGAATCGGGAGAATCAGAACTCCTCCCCTACGGGTTTAAGCCTGCTTTTGCAGCATGCGGTTGAGGGCGTTGATGTAAGCCTTGGCGCTCGACACGGTGATGTCGCATTCGCTGCCACGACCGGAGAAGACCTGGCCGTCTTTGGAGGTGATGCGCATCGTTACCTCACCCAAAGCGTCGATGCCGCGCGTAACCGATTGCACAGAGAACTCGGTGAGGTCGCAGTCTGCCTGGATGATTTTGTTGATGGCTTTGCACAATGCGTCGATTGGGCCGGTGCCGTAGTCGCATGCCGTGCGCTCGTTGCCGTACGGATCAAGAATCGTGACCGTAGCGGTGGGCGTGAGCGGCTGACCGCAGCTGATCTGCGTGCTCTTGAGGCGGTAGAGAGCATCGGAGTCACGCTCGTGCTCGCCCATGAGGGAGTGCAGATCCTCGTCCATGACCTCCTTCTTGCGATCGGCCAAATCGAGGAAGGCCTTGTGGATCTTCTCGAAGGCCTCGCCGTCTTGAATCTCGTAGCCGAGCTGCTCGAGGCGATGGCGCAGAGCTGCATGCCCGCTGCGGGCGGTAAGCACGATGCTCGACCCTGCGGCGCCCACCATCGACGGGTCGATAATCTCGTAGGTGGAGCGCTCTTTGATGACGCCGTCTTGGTGGATGCCGGAGCTATGTGCAAAGGCGTTGGCGCCGACGATGGCCTTGTTGGCTTGGACGGGCAGACCGGTGATGGAGCTCACCAAGCGGCTTGCCTGCAAGAACTCGGCGGGGTTGATGTCGGTGTGGCAGCCCAGCTCTTCTTCGTGCATCTTGATGGCCATGACGACTTCTTCCATAGCCGTGTTGCCAGCGCGCTCGCCCAGACCGTTGATGGTGCACTCGACCTGCGTGGCGCCGTTGCGCACGCCCTCGAGCGCCAAGGCAGTGGCACAGCCTAGGTCGTTGTGGCAGTGGACGGAGATGACGGCGTTTTCTATGCCCTTGACGTGATCGCACAGGTACTTGATGCGCTCGCCAAAGTGCCACGGCATGTTGTAGCCGGTGGTATCGGGGATGTTTACCACGGTGGCGCCTGCGGCGATGACAGCCTCAATCATCTTGGCAAGGTCCTCGAAGGAGGCGCGGCCGGCGTCTTCTGCGTAGAACTCGACATCCTCTACATACTTGCGCGCATGCTTGACAGCGTGGACGCCGCGCTCGATGGCCTCGTCCAAGCTCATGCCGCGGAACTTGTACTTGAGATGCTCGGGGCTTACGCCGATGCCGGTGTGGATGCGCGGGCGCGGGCAGTCTTTGAGGGCGTCGGCGCAGACGTCGATGTCTTTTTCAACGGCGCGTGTCAGACCGCAGACGACGGCCTTGTCGCCCACGACTTCTGCAATCTGCTGGACGGATTTGAAGTCGCCTGGCGAGCTGATGGGAAAGCCCGCCTCGATGACATCGACGCCGAGCCTGAGCAGCTGACGAGTCACGGTGAGCTTTTCTTGAGTGTTCATAGAAGCGCCCGGGCTTTGCTCGCCATCGCGCAACGTCGTGTCGAAGATTTGAATCTTGCGAGACATCGTTTTGTCCTCTCTGTCTCTTGGAGCCCGCGGCTCTGTTTACTTGCTGTCTGTTTTTTGTCCTGATGGACAAGTCGCTAGTTTACCTGCGTATTCGCTGCTGGTAAACGTATATTTGCTGTATGCTATGACTTATAAGACATAAGAGTATGAGCTACGTAGTGAGCGTAATGGAGAAGCTCGTGAGTAGAGCCGATATCATCAAAAGGGAACAGGACCTAAGTTACCTTGCTTGGGATGAGTCTGCCTGCCCAAGCGGCCTTACAGGGAGATGCGCAAAGGCTCGTGCTGGGCGTGGGCACAACGCCGTCTACTACAAGATGGCGCGCTCTGGTGGCGCAGGTCAAGGTGAGGCTGGCCTCTTTTCCCAGCTGCTCTGCGCAAGGCTCATGGATGCGTTGGGTATAGAGCATGCGCCGTTTGCTTTGGTACGTGCCAAAGTCTCTTCAAGCCATGGTGCCGTCTGGGTATGCAAATCCAAGACCTATCGAGCAGCCGGGCAGCGCGCCGTGACCCTTCCCTACTACTGGGAGCTCTGCTCTTTGCCGGGTGAGTCGCCATTGGATATGTGTGTGCGCTTGGGTTGGGGCCATCAGGTAGCGCAATGCATGCTCGCAGACTACCTGTGTGCTGTGCGCGACAGAGATGAGACCTGCTTCGAGGTCTTGGAAGACGATCAAGGGGCGTTGATTCTCTCCCCTATACTGCCGCGCGCGTACAGTCTTGCTTGTTCCTTTGTTAAGGAGACTTGGCGCTACGATGCACAAGCCGATCTGGGGACAATCAACTACCTGGGGTCTGCCTCGCTTGAGAGTAACCTCGACTTTGCAACAAGTCAGCTCGGCTATATATCCATGCCAAAGGGTCTTAAGAAAACCATGTTCACCGGTTTAGACGACGTAGTCCCCAAGGCCTTTGCAGATGCATGCTGGCACATCGTAGAGAAGAGATGGGAGCATTATGAGAGCCTTTGCGGTCTATAACCCGCTTGTGAGACATCGCAAGGCCTGTGCTTGGGTGCTCATAGAACCCGCAAGCGACAGCTGCGCCATAGAGCTCGCAGATGATGCGCAGCCTTCAGATATGCCCTTGCTCCTCTCTCTGTTCGCGCGCAAGGGGCAAACGCGTATAGAGGGCTATTGGGCTTGGCGCTGGGTGCAAAGTCGCATTGCACCGGCGAGCAGGGATAACATCGATGAGGTTCTTGCAGCCTGTAAGCTCGACGAACACTACGCGCCGGCTTTGCTGGCAGCGAGCAAAGGGCGTTGTTCCCAGGATGACTTCCTTGTGGCAGAGGTTGACTCGGCCAATTACCGTGAATGTAACTTGGAACTGCAGCTTGCGGCTACTGCGAGCTTTGGGACGCTGCTTGCTCGAGCACGCCGAGCGGCTGATCTCACGCAATCGCAGTTGGCTGAGGAGTCGGGCGTGCAACAGGCGATTATCAGTCGTATAGAGGCCGGCAAAGGTAACCCCACACTTGCCACCATGGAGACGCTTGCCACCGCTTGCGGCAGAACCCTGCGCAT
>CAYQLX010000005.1:12748-16409 GCA_964418305.1 uncultured Coriobacteriaceae bacterium
CGCTTTGCAATCACTTGACATAACGCATGCTATAAGCTGACACGCGCTTGTCAGATTCCTTGCATTAGGGGTCTTTACTTGTCTGCAGCCGCAATTAAGCGGGTTGTATGAGAAGCGAAAGGACCAACATGAAACGCAAGAACGTCGTCAAGGCCGTGATTGGCATCGCAACAGCAGCGGTGCTGGCATTTTCCCTGGTAGGCTGCGGCGGCCAATCCTCCGACAGCTCCAGCTCTTCCGATAGTTCCGCTGCGAGCTCCGAGCTCTCGGGGACTATCTCGACTAACGGCTCGACTTCTATGGAGAAGGTCATCGGCGCCCTGTCCGAGTCCTTCATGAACTCCAACAACGGTGTGACCATCACCTACGACGCAACGGGCTCCGGCACCGGCGTCGAGGCTGCCAAGAACGGCTCTGCCGACATCGGACTGGCAAGCCGCAACCTCAAGGAAGAGGAGACCGGCCTTACCACCACGACCGTTGCTCTGGACGGCATTGCCATCGTCGTCAACTCCAACAACGGCGTTAAGGATCTTACCGTCAAGCAGGTCGCCAAGATCTTCACTGGCAAGATTACCAACTGGAAGGAAGTTGGCGGCAAGGACCTCGAGATTTCCTGCATCGGCCGCGAGAGCGGTTCCGGTACGCGTGACGGCTTCGAGTCCATCACCGAGACCGAAGGCACTTGCCAGCTCGACCAGGAGCTCACCAGCACTGGCGCTGTGATCACCGCCGTCGGCAGCAGTGAGAACGCTATTGGCTATGCCTCCCTGTCCGCAGTTGAGGGTCAGGACGCCGTTAAGGCACTCACCATCAACGGTGTCGAGTGCTCCGAGGAGACCGTCCAGGATGGCACTTACGTCATCCAGCGTCCCTTCAACTTCGTGTTCGCCGAGGGTGCCGAGCTCTCCGAGCAGACTCAGGCCTTTGTCGACTTTGCCACGAGCGATGAGGCTGCAGAGCTCATCCGCGAAGCTGGCGCTGTGCCCCTGTCCTAAAACAGCTCACCTGACGTAAAAGATGCACCGCGCGCCGTTACCCGCAGCGCGCGGCTTCTTTTTGTACCGAGTAAAAATTTCTCAGTTCAAATACGTAGGGGTCGAATTTATTCGACCCCACGTTACGGCTCCAGCATCGCCGACACATTCAATCTACAAGAAAGGAGCGTAAGCAGCCTTGAAAGCCAAGTCCAAGCCCTTAGAGACAATGTTTCACGGGCTCTTTGCAACCTGCGGCTTGCTGTGCGTGGCCTTTGTGGCCGGCATCACCGCTTACCTCGTGGTATCCGGGCTTCCGGCCATAGCAAAGATCGGCTTTGCCAACTTCATGGCAGGCCAAATCTGGAATCCGAGCGAGGATACGTATGGAATACTCCCCTTCATCCTCACAAGCGTCTACGGAACCGCAGGAGCGCTTGTCCTAGGTCTTCCCGCCGGAATCTTTAGCGCGATGTACCTCTCCAAGTACGCGCATCGTGTAAGCGGGCGCATCATCCGCAGCGCCGTCGAGCTTTTGGCCGGCATCCCCTCTGTGGTTTACGGCCTCGTGGGCATGATCGTCATCGTACCGGCCATCCAGGCTGCATTCTCGCTCTCATCAGGAGCGACGCTCCTTGCCGCTATTCTCGTTTTGGCCGTGATGATTCTTCCCTACATCATCAACGTGTCCACAACAGCGCTCGATGCCGTTCCCAAGGAGTACGAGGAAGGCTCTCTCGCACTGGGGGCCACCAAGACCGAGACGTACTTTAAGGTCTCCATGCGTGCGGCAAAAAGCGGTATCGCGACAGCCATCATCCAGGGCGTGGGCCGCGCGTTGGGCGAGGCCATGGCCATCATTATGGTGGCGGGCAACGTTGCCAACATGCCGGGGTTGTTCACCTCTGTACGTTTCCTCACGACGGCAATCGTGTCTGAGATGTCATATGCGGCTTACGGCAGCTTACATCGCGAGGCTCTCTTCTCCATCGGTTTGGTGCTGTTCGTCTTCATCATCTTGGTCAACGTCGTGCTCAATATCGTTGTTCGCAGGAGGGATAAGTAGATGCAGGCATCAATCACACCGGCGCGTCGCGCCAAGGATATTGCGCTTAGAGCCTGCGTTTACTGCAGTGCGGGAATCGTATGTCTCATCCTGCTCGCGCTCATCGGCTACATCTTCTATAGGGGTATCCCTGGTATCACGGCGGAGTTTCTCTCTACGCAGCCGAGCTACGTGCATGACACTATCGGCATCCTGCCTAATATCCTTAACACTCTCTACATCATCCTGGTGGCCATGGTCATCGTTGTGCCCCTGGGTGTTTGCGCAGCGGTTTACCTTAACGAGTATGCCAAGAACCGCAAGGTTGTGCGTCTCATAGGTTTTGCCGTGGAGACGCTCACTGGCATCCCGTCGGTTCTCTTTGGCTTGGTGGGTATGCTCTTCTTCATCCAGATGCTTGGCCTTAAGGCTGGCGTTTTGGCAGGAAGTCTCACCCTAGTGGTCATGGTGCTTCCCACAATCATCTCAAACACGTTAGAGAGCCTTAAAACGGTGCCCGATGCCTATCGCGAAGGCGCCTTGGCTTTGGGTAGCGGCAAGTGGCACATGGTTCGCACCGTAGTGCTGCCTAGCGCCATCGAAGGTATCGTCACCGGCTGTATCTTGGCCATCGGCCGTATCGTTGGAGAATCGGCCGCGCTTTTGTACACAGCGGGCTTTGGGTTGATTCTCAACTCGTTTATGACGGCACTGCAATCGTCGTCTGCGACGCTTACTGTGGCGCTTTACGTGTATGCGACCGAGCGCGGCGAGGTAAACGTCGCGTTTTCCGTGGCCACGATACTCATGGTTATCACCCTGCTGCTCAACCTTGCAGCCAACCTCTCTGCGTCAAAACTCAAGAAAGCTAAGGAGAAGTAGATGAACGCATTTGAGATAGAGAATTTAAATCTTTGGTATTCGACCCATCATGCCCTGCATGACGTGAATATCAGCATCCCGCAAAACCAGGTGACTGCGTTGATCGGGCCGTCCGGCTGCGGCAAGTCGACCTTTCTCAAGACCTTGAACCGCATGCAGGACCTTGTGGAGGGTGTGCGCATCGAGGGCAAGGTGATGTTTGGCGATGTGGACATTTACTCTCCCAAGACCGACGTGACCGAGCTTCGCAAGAACATCGGCATGGTGTTTCAGAAGGCCAACCCCTTCCCCATGAGCATTTACGACAATGTTGCCTACGGTCCTAAAATCCACGGCGTCAAGAAGAAGGCCGAGCTCGACCAGATTGTGCAAGAGGCACTCGAGGGTGCCGCACTCTGGAACGAGGTCAAAGATCGTCTCAATAAGAGCGCATTGGGTCTGTCTGGCGGCCAACAACAGCGTCTATGCATTGCTCGCGCGCTGGCTGTGAAGCCTCAGGTGCTCTTGCTCGATGAGTCGACCTCCGCGCTCGACCCGATATCCACCGGGCAGATTGAGGAGCTCGTGGGCCAGCTCAAGAAGGATTACACCGTCTGCATGGTTACACATAACATGCAACAAGCCGTGCGCGTGTCCGATTACGCGGCGTTCTTCTTGATGGGAGACTTGGTGGAGTTTGCGCCCACGCAGCAGCTCTTCAACAACCCCAAGGATCTGCGCACTGCCGATTACGTGTCCGGTAGGTTTGGCTAGGATT
>CAYQLX010000005.1:16509-38414 GCA_964418305.1 uncultured Coriobacteriaceae bacterium
GCGGCTGCCAGTAACCTGCGCGCTTAGCGCCTATTTTGATCTTGATTTGGCGATGTTAAGCGCGCGTGTGAGCAGCTTGACCACAAAGCCTTCCTTTTTGGGCTTGCGATCTATCACAATCGGCGTGACCTCGATGATGTTGCTGTGATCTTCTTTGGGCGAAACCGGCTTGCTTTGCTCTACATCGGGTACGTTGGTGTACGGGATTGCCACACGGTTGGCGCGCTCTGCTTCGCGGGCGTGGTCTGCAGCACGTGTTGCCTTGCGTGCCTGGCTCATGAGGAACTCCTGCGAGTCAAAGCGCTCGCTTCCAAGGGCTCCAAGCGGCGTGTAGCTGCCGTCGCACTTGAGTTCGCGCAGCTTTGCTGTATCGCGCAGACAAGTGTCGATGTAATCCATGATGCGCTTGCGAATATCCTCTGATAAGACCGGCCAGGCGATTTCCACGCGCTTGCTCATGTTGCGCGTCATAAGGTCGGCGCTGGCAAGGAAGAGCTTCATATCATCGTGAGGCCCAAAGCCGTAGATGCGGCTATGCTCGAGCAAACGCCCTACGATGGACACTACACGCACGTTATCGGTATAGCCGGGCACACCCGGAAGCAGGCAGGATATGCCGCGCACAAGCATGACGGTCTTGACGCCTGCCTGAGATGCCTCTGCAATTTTGTTGATGATATCTTTGTCTGTGACCGAGTTTGTCTTGAAGAACAACCCGCAGGGCTTTCCCTCGCGCGCCAAGGCGATCTGCGCATCGATGCCCTTGATGATGTTCTGCTTTATCTGCAGGGGTGCCACCCAAAGGATACTGTAGTCGTCGGATGCGTTTTCGAGCTGCATATTCCTAAAGAACATGACGGCGTCACGGCCAACCAGTGGGTCTGTCGTCACAACGGAGAGGTCGGTATAAAGCTTGGCCGTCTTTTCGTTGTAGTTACCCGTTCCTAGTTGTGTGATATGGCGCAGGCCGTCGGGTGTTTGCATCGTGATGCAGCATATCTTGCTGTGCACTTTGAAGTCGTGAAATCCGTAGATGACGTTGCATCCGGCCTGTTCAAACCTCTGCGACCATTCGATGTTGTTGTTCTCGTCAAAACGTGCGCGCAGCTCGAACAACGCCGTGACCTCCTTGCCGTTTTCTGCGGCGTCGATGAGTGCCTCGGCCAGATGCGATTGTCGGGCCAAGCGGTACAGCGTGATCTTTATGGACACGACGCGCGGGTCGTGTGCAGCCTCGCGTAAAAGCTGGACGAAGGGGTCCATGCTCTGGTAGGGGTACGACAGCATGAAGTCGCCCTCGAGCGCCGTGTTAATCATGGAGGCATGCCGGTTGATGTAGCTGGGCCACTGCGGCGTGAACGGCGGGTAGACAAGCCCTTCCTTGGCGGCGTTTGGCACGAGGGATTCTAGGCCCCAGGTGTAGCTCAGGTCCAAAGGTACGCTTGTGACAAAGACCTGCGAGCGCTTGAGCCCCAGCGGCTTGAGCAGCAGGGGCGCAAGGGCGCTTGAGAGCTCGCGCTCGCACTCAAGGCGCACGGGGGCCAGTCTCGAGCGCTTCTTGAGGATGCGCTTCATGTGCTCGCGGTAGTCTTCGTCGTTTTCGTCGGTCGACTCTATGACGTCGATATCGGCGTTGCGAGTGACGCAGATGATGTTGGTGTGCTTGACGCTGTACATGGAGAACACGTCTTTGGCGAGCATCTCTATGACATGTTCAAGCAGGATGTAGCTCACACCGCGTCCGGGGAGTTTGATGACGCGCTCGCACTGGCGCGGCAGCGGGATGAGCCCGAGCATCGCTCCTTGAGCGCCCATGTTGAGTGACATGCCGTCGTCTGACGTTGCGTTCTTCTTGCTGCTTTTCTTACCCTTGTGCTTGCCGTGTGAATCTATCTGATCGGACACAGCATCCTCATCGAGGCGCACGACGATGTAGAGAGCGCCGTTTTCCAAGTGCGGGAAGGGATGGCGCGAGTTAATAATCTGCGGGGATAAAAACGGGAGCACAGACGCCTGCGCGTAGTCTTTGAGATATGTCGTCTGCTCCTCGTCTAGGTCTTGAGGGAGTAGATGCACAACGCCGCGTTTGGCAAGCAACGCGCGCGTTGTCTCGAAGGTCTCTTCGTAGCGCGGATAGATGTCATGGCAGCGTTTGTAGATGGCCTTAAGCTGCTCGGCCGGGGTCATCTTTGACTTGTAGTCGATGATGGGCTTTTTGACGAGTGAGAGGTCTGTCAAGCTACCGACGCGCACCATGAAGAACTCCTGGAGGTTGCTCCAAAAAATCGACACGAAGTTAAGGCGTTGCAGCAGAGGAACCGATTCATCTGCACCTTGGTCGAGCACGCGCAGGTCAAAGTCTAGCCACGATAGCTCGCGATTTTGCATATAGGGGATGGGGTCCTTGCGTTTGACATCCTGCTTTTTTGATGCCTTGTCGCTGGTCATGTTTATTGCGCCTCCTCTTGCGCTGTCACGCCGGTTATATGCGTGCCGTAGATTAGCTTTAAATATCGCTTTCCAAATTAAGCGCCCTGGGCTTTAGGCGCCACATAAGATTTACTTGCCGAGCATGCGCTCGATGAGATAACCCTCGCGCACTCCCCTCTTGCAAAGCTCCAGCGTGCTCGCGCCTAATCTTGTCATGAGCTCGCTTAGGATGATGCAGCCCGGCCCAACTGTATGCACGCGCTCGGGTACGGCGCGGCTTGCCAGGTGCGAAAACAGTGCCGGATCGCTGAGGAGGATGTTGATCAGGTAGTTGAGGTGCTGCTGGGTGAGCATCTTGGGGCGCTCTGTCATGTCCTGCGCCGCCGCGTAGAGCTTTGCCGCTGCACGTGCGCTTCCGCCTACGGCGTAGAGCTTGGGCTGCTCGAAGTCATCAAAGCCGTCTACCTCGCTTGCGAGCTTCTCAAACGATGCTCTGATCTGCGCCGCCTCGTCGCGTTGTGGGATGACGAACTCGACGTATTGCGCATAGGATGAAAGCGAGCCCTGCGGTATGGACGTTGCATGAATGTCTTTGCCGTCGCGGATTTTGACGAGCTCGCATGAGCCTCCGCCCAAGTCAATCATCACACCGTCGCCTATGTTCTTGTCGCAGCTTGCGCCGATGAAGCTCAGATGCGCTTCATCTTGGCCCGACAAGAGGTTAATTTTTGCGTCGATGGAGCTCTCTATGACGGCTATGGCTGTCTTGGAGTTGCTGCAGTTTCGCAAAACAGCAGTGGCAAAAATATCTATGCGCTCACAGTCAAAGTATTTGGCTCGTTTGAGATGCCCTTTGAGCACGTCGATTGCCTTGACGATGCCGGCTCCTGTGAACTCTTCGCCTTTGACATAGGCGCTAAGCCCCGCCATCACTTTGTCGTTCATGATGCTTTTTATGGCTTTGGATGTTACAGGGCGGCTGCCGTCCCAGTTGTCCTTAACTTGGAAGATGACCAATCGTATGCTGTTGGAACCTAGGTCTATGACCCCGTAGTTTGGCATGGGGAGCTATCCGTTCACTTAAATGGTTAATAGGCTCTTATCCTAGGCTTTACGGTAATCCAAAAGGCGCTCTGTTAGCAGGATTTGCAAAGACTTTGCACAGCTTGAACATAGAGCGGTTCCTGCTTTACACGCTCTAAACATTTGAATAGCAAAATAAGCGGGTCACCGTTGCTTTTGCGGGTATATGATGCATCCTAAGTAAAGCTGTATCTGTTAAAGCTGCCGCCTGTGAATGGGCGGCATGATTTTTGCAGAACACACATGAGAGGGACACCCTTGAGCACGAATGAGACCGCTTTGATTAACGCTTACGAGCAATCGGCAAGGCTCGAGGAGCTTTTGGATAAGGCCCAGACCCAACTGCTCTTGGTCAACGCTTTGTGCCGTAGCTACGTCAACGCTTACCTTTTGGATTTCGACACGATGAGAATCGTAGTCTTGAAGCTTGACGGCAAAATGATGAAGGGCCTTGATGATTGGACTAAAGCCGAGGATTACGACTATGACGAGGTCGTCGAAGCCTATGTTCAAGACCGCGTCCATCCAGACGATAGGGATGCGGTTCGCAAGGCTCTGAGCGCGCCGGTTGTCATAGAGGGCATCAAGGAAAACGGCGAGTATTACGGGCACTATCGCACCTTGAAAGATGGAGAGAGCCACTACTTTCAGTACCGCGCCACTCCCCTGCCCAACACCGATGGCTTTGGTCATCGTCAAGCCGTTGCGGGCTTCCAGAACATCGACAGTGTGGTCGAAAAGGAAGAGCAAAACCGCCGTGTCCTAGCCGATGCGCTGGCGGCAGCCGAGCACTCTAACCGCGCTAAGACAGTCTTCCTCAACAACATGAGCCATGACATCCGCACGCCCATGAACGCCATCATTGGCTTCACGACGCTTGCGGCGGCGCATCTGGACAACACAGAGCTCGTGGCCTCCTACCTGCAAAAGATTCAAGTGTCCTCAAGGCACTTACTGTCGCTTATTAACGACGTTTTAGATATGAGCCGCATAGAGAGCGGCAAAACGCACATAGAGGAAAGTGAAGCCAATCTCTCAAGTGTTATGCACGACCTCAAAACCATCGTGCAGGCAGACGTCGCTGCAAAGCAGCTCGATTTCTTCATCGATACGGTGGATGTAGAGAATGAGCTAGTAATCTGCGATAAGCTCAGGCTCAATCAAGTGCTGCTCAACCTTCTCTCCAACGCCGTCAAATTCACCGAGCCGGGCGGATTCGTGAGCCTTTGCATCACCCAAAAGCGCACAGCCCCAGCGGGTTATGCCGATTACGTGTTCACTGTTAAAGACAGCGGCATAGGCATGTCGCCCGAGTTCATCGAGCATGTCTTCGAGGCTTTCGAGCGCGAGCGCAACAGCAGCGTGGAAAAGACCCAGGGCACAGGCCTAGGCATGGCTATCACAAAAAACATCGTCGATATGATGGGCGGCACCATAGAGGTTGAGAGCGCCTTGGGCAAGGGTACGCAGTTTACTGTGCGTCTTCGCTTTGCTACCTGCGGCGAAAAAGTTGTGGAGGAGCCGCCCAAGTACCTCGAGGGTCTGCGCGCCTTGGTGGTAGACGACAGTCTGCACACCTGTACGAGCGTGTCCAAGATGCTCGAGCAGATAGGTATGCGCTCCGATTGGACCACGACGGGCAAAGAGGCTGTCTTTAGAGCCTCGTTCGCGCTCGAGGAAGGCGACGAGTACTACGCGTACATCGTTGACTGGCTCATGCCGGATATGAATGGTGTCGAGGTTGTCCGCCGCATCAGGGCGGTTGTAGGCCCTGACAAGCCCATCATCATTCTCACAGCCTACGACTGGGCAGATATCGAGCAAGAAGCACGCGATGCCGGCGTCACGGCATTCTGCTCCAAACCGCTGTTTTTGTCGGACCTGCGTGCTTTGCTCGAGGAACCCTTCATGCCCTCAAGCGAACCCACACACAAAAAGCAGCTACCCGACCTTGCTGGCAAGCGCGTGCTGGTGGTCGAGGATAACGACCTTAACCGCGAGATAACCACAGAGATTCTTGAGTCTGCGGGTCTGCGTGCGTTCGTGTCCGTCAATGGTGCAGAGGCAGTCAAAGAGATCGAGTCACATCCCGCAGGCTTCTTCAGCCTGGTGCTCATGGATGTGCAAATGCCCATCATGAACGGCTACGAGGCAACTCGATGCATCCGTTCCATGGAAGATCCGGTCAAAAGCTCCGTTCCCATCTATGCCATGACAGCCAATACCTTCGAGGAAGACAGGAAGGCAAGCGCGGAGGCGGGAATGGATGGGCACTTGGCCAAACCTATCGAGGTTTCCGTGCTCATGCAGACCCTTGTAGATGTCTTGGGGTAGACGCTTCCTGCAACGGGTACAGATAGGCGCTTTTTGCAAGCGGTTCTTAAGGTTTTATCACAGTCACAAATTCACGCGCGGCAGGCGCTTAACGCAAGGGTTGGCGTGCTCATCGTGTTCTATACTTCGTCGGGGAAGATAATCAGTCAGGCGAGGTGATCATGTTCTATACAGGCATCGACATAGGCTCCAAGACGATAAAGGCTGTTGTGTTGCAAGAAAAATCTGAGCAACGCGACGGTTTTGCATATACAGGCGACAACGTCGTATTTGAGACGTGTCGTCCCCACGCATCGAGAGTCTACGAGGCACTCGGCGCGCTTTTAGATGATTTGGAGACCAAGTTCGGCGATGCTGAATGCAAGGTGTCCCTCACAGGATCTGGTGCCTTGGGTTTGGCTAAGCGTGCCAGTGTGCCCTTTGTGCAAGAGGTCGTCGCCTTGCGATACGGCGTGCAGGCCATGGGGCTTGACGCCGATGCCGCCATAGAGATTGGTGGCGAGGATTCCAAAGCTGTGTTCCTAAGGCCTCCTCTGGAGCAACGCATGAACACGAGCTGCGCTGGCGGGACGGGCTCCTTCTTGGAGGATGCAGCCACATTGCTGGGTGTGGAAATGGCGCAACTTGACGAGCTCGCAGGCGCGGGCAGCGCGCGCTATCAAGTCGCGTCGCGATGTGCTGTCTTTGCCCTGCGCGACCTCAAGCCCTTGGTTAACTCCAATGCCGCTCGCACAGATATCGCCGCAAGCGTTTATGCCAGCGTCGTGGACCAGACCTTGGCCACGCTTTGCGCGGGCAGGCAGATAAGTGGACGCGTTTTGTTCTTGGGCGGACCCTTCGAGCACCTCCCCAACCTTGTAGCGAGTTTTGCTGCAGCCTTAAAGCTGGATGAGGGGCAAGCAATCAAACCGCCACGCGCCCAGCTCGTCTGTGCTCATGGGGCTGCAACCTATGCAGCTTCAAGTATCGACGAGCCTATGACGCTTTCCAAGCTCAAGTCGCTGCTCGTAGGTGCGATGTCGCAATCGCATAACGATGACAACACGCTTGCGCCCTTGAAATGCACGCAATCCTCCCTGACATGCGGCCTGACGCAAGCTGGCTTGAAAGATGCAAAGTTGCCGCTCTACGTCGGCTTCGATTTAGGATCGAGCTCGGCCAAAATCGCTGTTGTGGATTCGCTTTCCCGTTTGGTCTTTTCGCGTTACGAACTCTCCCCTAAAAGCCCTGAGCAATGCGCCCGTCGCTTCTGGAGTGAGCTTACCGACGAACTTGAGCAACTTGGATTGCAGCCTCATGATTGCATCGCGGGTGTTGCCTCTTGTGGTTACGGTGAGGCCCAAGTCGCAAGCATCGTGAAAGATTGCCAGATAGTCCCCGAGACCTCTGCTCATCTGCGCGCCGCTGTTGAAGTGCGACCGGATGCGACCTTTGTTTTGGATATAGGCGGCCAAGACATGAAAGCGATGTGGGTCAAGGATGGCTGTATGCAAGATGTCGCCGTCAACGAGTCATGCTCGAGCGGATGTGGTGCCTTCGTGAGCAACGCCGCAGATACTTTAGGCGTTGCCATCGATGACTTTGATACTCTTGCGCTTGACGGTGATGCTCCCGTCGATTTGGGGACGAGGTGCACTGTATTCATGCGCTCGCGCATACGGCAGTCACAAGAGCGCGGTGCATCGGCTTACGACATTGCCGCTGGCGCAGCGCACTCCGTAGCGCGTAATGCCTTGCATAGACTTGTCGGACGCAGACGCATGCAGACGCTCGGTGATGTGGTGGTCGTCCAGGGCGGTGCCTTCGAAAGCGACGCCGTTCTGGCAGCGTTTACAGCAGAGCTCAAACGCGAGGTTGTGCGTCTTGAAAACCCAGCCCTCATGGGTGCGGCCGGAGCTGCGCTAATAGCCAAAGACTCGCGCCAAGAAAACCAAGTGACGCAGCAGACATCTGCCAGCGATGCAGTAAGCGATAAAGATTGCGAGCTGGCGCCCAACACGGCGGCGTATCAACAAGAGCTGTTGGCCTCTTATGGCGAAATCCAGGGGAAGGGATGCCGCGGGCAGGTAAAGGTCGGTATCGTCAACGCCCTCAACGACTATGAGGCGCTCCCCTTCTGGCATACTTGTTTGTCCGAGCTCGGTTTCTCCGTCGTGGTCGCGTCATCTTGTACCGTGCCTATATCGCGCAGCCAGGTTGCTGCAACACTTATGAGTGATACCGTCTGCCTTCCCGCCCAGTTGGCCAATAAGCGCATGCTGCAGGTCGTTGCCGCAGGTGCTACGTGTGCTTTATGTCCTAGCAGCGATGAAGCAGGCATGTGCTCGGTTACGCGCGAGTACCAAGAAACATTGCCAGACGCGATGTCTCAGACAGTGGATATCCCTGTCTTGGTGCCAAAGCTTGGAAACTTCTCCCCTCGCGCCATGGACCGCAGGGTGCTTGAGGCAGAGTCGCTGCGCAGCAGCCTCGAGAAGATTCTGCCAGAAGGCGACAGCTTGAGCACCGCCGAGCTTGAACGTGCCGTACGTGCGGGTCAAGATGCGTACAGCGCCTTTGTCGCGCAGATGGAGCAAGCCTGTCAAGAAGCACTTGACTGGGTGCATGCTCGTCCAGAAAGACACGGCATCGTTCTCTCCGGCCGCTCCTACCACTTGGACCCAGAGCTTCTGGGCGGCATCGACACTGTCTTGCAACGTGAAGGCTTTGCCGTGATCGCGCCAATTGGCGTCTACAAGCTCACGAGGGAACTGCGTCAGCCCTTCATCAATCATGAGATCTTCAGGTACAGAACTTGGATGCCTGCCAAGCGAATACTGGGCTTTGCGGCGATGTCGATTATAGATGACCAGCTGGATTGCATCTTCCTACAGAGCTTCGGGTGCGGCTTAGATGCTGTAAGCCATGTGGACGCACAGCGCATGCTTGAGGAAAACGGCAGACCCTTCACGCTGATTAAGCTCGATGCTAAAAGTGATGACCGCCATACGCGCATCCGCGTCAGGGCCCTAGCCGCCGCCATCCGCAACCGCCGAGCAAGCCAGATGGGCAAAGTCAGCTCCAGTGTCCAGCCAGACGATGTTGCCGCGCAGCAAACCGAACTGTCGGGCAGATTCGATATGAAGCTGGCTCCGCCTTACGACGCAAGCAGGCCCGTTGTCCGTTTTGACGGGCTCACAGAAGAGGACAGACAATCTGCCTTGCGCGACTTTCCCAGCGACCTCTGCTCCACAGCGACGCTTCTTGCGGGTTATGCCGTGCGCAAGGCCAAGGAGAATCCCGGCTTGCGCATCGAGCTGCCATTGGTATGCGAGGGGTGCGTTCTAGAGTCCGTACAGCACTTCGTCACGTTGGCAGGCTGCAACAATAACATCGAGTGGGTGAGCGACTGGCCGCATGATGTTTTTGCAGAAAGTACATGCTCTGCAAATGGCAGTCATGCACAGCATGGCAAAAACGACATTATTGCCGGGTTGTCTGAGGCCGCTGCAGCTGCCTCCACGCAGCCAGCCACTGTGCGTCATGACAAGGTATCGCGTCGTATCGGAATATGCGCCAATCCGCTCATCCTTTTCGATCAAGTGGCCAACCAAGGCGTCTTAAACTTCATACGCGAGGCCGGCGTGCAACCTGTCTTCCCCGAGCTCTATAGCTGGTATAGCGACGTGGCACATTACATTCCGCAGCTCGATAGCCTTGCAGCGCAGGGCGTTCGCAACGTTTTGATCCTCCAGAGCTTTCTTTGCCTTAAAGGCCACGTATACATGCGCGGCTCTATGAGCAAGCTCAAAGAGCTCTACCCACAAATGAGATTCACCGTCTTAGATTTAGATCTAAGTGCAAGCACGCTCAATGTCGCAAACCGCGTTCTTCTGGCTATAGGTCAGATGGAAGATGACGTTAACAACGAGCATGCGTCGTAAACTGTCCCAACCAACACTCAATAGCTAGGAGCAAATCTCATGGAGAGAATCGCAAGCTTTTCCGTCGACCATACACAGCTTCTTCCCGGTGTCTACGTCTCTCGTAGCGATGAAGATGCTACAACGGGTTGCATCACCACGACCTTCGACCTCCGAATGACGGCTCCCAACCGCGAGCCGGTCATGGATACGGCCGCTGTGCATGCTATCGAGCATCTTGGCGCCACCTTCTTGAGAAACGACGCGCAATGGGCCGACAAGGTCATTTACTTCGGGCCCATGGGCTGTCGCACCGGTTTCTACCTCGTACTGTTCGGCGATTATCAGCCGCAAGACGTTGCAGACCTCGTTACTAGGATGTTCGAGTTCACACGCGATTTTACCGGCGATATCCCGGGCGCTAAACCCGAGGAATGTGGCAACTACCATGATTCCGACCTAGCCCAGGCAAAATGGTGGGCAAACCGCTACGTAAGCCAGACGCTTAGCAAGCTCGACAAGGCGAACACGCATTACCCGGCCTTGCTTGACTAAGCGCATAGCTAGCGCAAGCGAAAAGCCGCAACGACAGGAGCACTCATGACCGTAGGCATCATAGGAGCAATGGACGTAGAGGTCGCTAAGCTCAAGGAGCATATGGCGCGCCAAGGCTCGCTTGGGTCCGTGAAATCAAGCGGCCTCGAGTTCTTCATAGGACACATCGCCGGCAAAGACGTCTGCCTCGTGCAGTGCGGTGTGGGGATGGTCAACGCCGCCGTTGCCACGCATGCCCTCATTGAGCTTTTCCATGCCGATGCCGTAATCAATACCGGTGTTGCGGGCTCCCTTGACGCAAGCATTGACATCGGCGACGTCGTTGTTGCAAGCGATGCGGTAAACCACGTCATGGACGTCTGCAACCTCGGTTACGCAGCAGGCCAGATCCCGGGCTTCGAGAAGATCGCCTTCGAATGCGACGAGAATCTAGCGAATGTCGCTCTCAAAGCTGCCAAAGAAGCAGGACTTACAGCCCATAGGGGTCGTGTTGCCTCTGGGGACCGCTTTGTCAGAACTCAAGAGGACAAAGATCGCATCCGCACTGTATTCGAAGCCTGTTGCTGCGAGATGGAAGGGGCTGCAATCGCCCAGGTTTGTTCTCTTATCAAGGTGCCCTTCGTTATCGTGCGTGCGATATCGGACAAAGCCGACGGTACCGACCATATCGACTACGATGCCTTCGAGAGACAGGCGGCGCAGGATTGCGCCACTCTGACCATCAACATGCTCGCGTTGCTCTAAGGCTTACTCACATCGCAGCGCTTTAACGTGACTGTCAACGAGTTTTCATTTTTGAGGTGCGTTGAGGCTGCTTTAACTCGTATTCCAGCTGCTTTGATGTTTTGTCACCGGCTCACTTCACAACTCTCAGGATTTTAAGCGCTCGTACTTGAAGCTGCCTTTGGTAAACCCTGCGCTAATCTTGCTTATCTTGGTGACGCCTGCCAGGTTGACCAAGCTAAATTTGACTATGACTTTTCCTTCAGAGAATCCGACCGACTTGATCCTAAAGCTCGCAGGCACGTATGCTGCCTTCTTGATGATGTTGGTAATCTTGCTTACCACCGAGTCCTTTGAATGGACGACAGCCACTTTGATGGGATACGTCGTGGCACCTATCTGATAGAGCACGGTAATGTTGCTTGTTGCCTTGTCGAACTTGACTTTCTTGCCGTCGTTTGTGACCGAGTAATCTGTGCCCGCCACGAACGTTCCGTCGCCTTGATTGGGCAAATAACTTACGTCATTGTCTGCAGCACAGGACTTGAAGAGAGCAGAGATGCTGTATTTCTTGCCTGCATAGATATGGTCGCAGTAACGCGCTTTGATCTTACCCTGCTGCACGTTGAACTCAAAGGTCTTCTCGTAGCTTTTAGTCTTCTGCTTAAACTTCTTGGTCTTCTTGTTATAGACGTTTTCTACGACCTGCCACGATGCAGTAACCTTGGCACTCCCAAAACCGCGTGCATGTGCAAAGCACTCCCTCGATCCGGTGTAGCCTTCTGGTTTGGTGACAGAGCACGATACGACAGACTCATCCGTCGATTTGACAGTAAAGTTCAACAAACCGTCCGCGTAATCAGACGACGCCGGAACCCCGCTCAGGGCACGGTACTCCCCTACGCTCAGTTGTGTAACGGCATGAGCACTCGGCAAACCAAAGAGTAAGCTCGAAAATACAAAGGCAGCGCTCAACGTAAAAATCAAGGCGATGTGCTTGAATATTCTGCTTTCCTTGCCGCTGGCGGTTTTGCTATCCATCGCAATCTCTCCTCTCTAGAAGTCCTGACAAAGGAGAGCTTAGGTGCCAAATCTAAACGAACCTAAGACCAAACTACGAGCAAACCAAGAACGAGAATAGGGCTTTCGTACTTGATAAATTGCACCCTTTAAATCGACAGATTCAAATGCGCGCCCGACAAATAACCAACATCAATATGCTTTGATTTGCGAGCAATAAGCTCTACTACCAGTAACAACAGGGCATTCCTATATTCATCCAATACCTAATATGCCGTCTCTTGGATATTCCAACCGTGAAAATATGCTCCCCTTGGGTAGTTAACCTAGGGTATAAGCCCCTCGGAAAGCAAAACGAGCATGCTCAGCAAGCTCCACAGGGCCGCCTGCGCAATGGCAACCTCTTTCTTATAACTATCTAAAGCTTTGGCATCTCCAAGCATTCGCCACAATGTTTGGGTATGATTTTCTGCCGCAGATTAAACGCAGCTAAAAGAAAAAGAGGTTTGCATGAAGGTAACGATGTCAAAAGGAAAGCACTCCAAACCATCAGCATCGCCTATTAGTTTCAAACGGGAGGCATCGTCTTTACACTCAAAGCAGGCGGTATCGCCTGTGCCAGCAGTCGTCATGCTCGTTCTCTTTGCCGCGCTCACTGCCTGTCTTTATTGCCTAGATCTGCGCCCTATCGCCGCAAACAACTCGCTTGTTGGTTTAGGAGCTCTCAACGGAGCCTTCCATGAATTCACGGGTGTCAACTGGGGTATCTATGCTGCATCAGAATGCGGCGGCTACCTTGCCATTGTGTCGATGTTTGTCTTCTTTGGCATTGGTGTCTATGAGCTTGTAAAAGCTCGCAGCCTCGAAGGCGTTGACAAGGGCATCTACCTCATAGCCGCAGCCTATGTGGTCATGCTCGTCCTGTATGTTTTCTTCGACAAGGTCGCGCTCAACTACCGTCCAGTCTTGGTTGACGGCCAGCTCGAGCCATCATTTCCTTCGTCTCACAGCTTTTTGGCGGTGGGCGCTTTGGGATGCGCTGTTGTATGGGTGCGCAAGCGCATGCACGGCAGCGTAAAGAACGTGACTTGCGCCGTGTGCGTTGTTGTCATCGTTTTGAGTGTTCTAACAAGGCTTGTCTGCGGCGTCCATTGGCTTACCGATATCATCGCCGGCGTGCTTTTGGGGCTTGCTCTCGTATTCGCGTACCGTTATCTGCTGGATCGTCTTGACCACATGGACACAATGCCTCGCTTCAACCTGAAAGACGCAAGGGCTCGCTTAAGCCTAACGAACAGATAAGCGCTCGGATCCACGACTCAAACCCCGAGCTCATCCCAACTCCCGCAAATGCAAAAAGGCCCTGGTGGCAGCAGCCATCAGGGCCTCAATCGCTCGCAGCCAGCAGCTTACAGCTCGATACGGCCGAACTTGGCCAGAAGCTCGCTTGCAGCAGCACATGCCTCGCAGTTGCAGTACTTGGCGCCTTGCTCCTTGCGAGCAAGCTGTGCCTCGAGCATCTTAGAAGCGGCCTCCTCGCCCAGCATCTCCTTTGCGGGACCCTTGGCAAAAGCGATAACGCCGTCGATGGTCGTGGGACGGCCTTCAAGGATGTCCAAAAGCTCCTTGGTTGCTGCTTCTACCGCTGCGTCACTGTTATCTGCAGCCACGGCCTTTTTCCAGGCAGCAGCAGCGTCCTTTGTTACCTGCGTGCTCGAGCCTGCGGCCTCGAGGATGTCTGCGCGCTTTGCAACGCACTCAAATGTCTCTTTATCCATGGCGATCCCTTCTCTTATGTGTTCTTTCTACATGCTGATGATAGACCTTATCGTCAGCTTTTCCCTACTTCGTCTTGGCGCGCACTATCTTGCTCCACGCAGACTTGTAGGTCTTGGAGCCTACGGTCCTATAGCTGCGCACCTTGAAGTAATAAGCGGTCTTGCGCTTGAGCTTTTTGATGCTCACCGTGCGTACGTTGGCCTTTTTCACCTTCTTGGTTTTGGCAGACGCGAGCTTGGACTTCTTCTTGGCCCACTTGACCTCCACGCCAGAGACCTTTGAGCTCTGCTTGGCCCAGCTCAAGGTCACTTTGCGCTTCTTTGCTTTGGCTTTGAGCTTAGAGGGAGCCTTGAGTGTTACAGCTGCAAGAGTCGGATACGAGCCAAACTTAGTCGCAGGATGAGCGCTCACCTTGCCGTTAGCTGTATCAGAATCAGCCTCGGCGGCCACGCTGTCAGAAAGCGATACCTCAAGTGTCTCGCTCGAGCTCGAATGCTGCAGGGCGCCGGCAAAGGAGTTGTTGCCCGTTGCCTTGATGATCTCTACGACATCCACCTTGACCAAGACGTCCTTCTTGTTCTCCCATTCCTCGGGAATCATAAAGCCGACGCGGATGGTGCGCGTCTCTCCCGGGGTGAGAACAGCGACGCCGTCGGCTGCTACGAGCGGATTGGCAAGCTGCTTTGACGTGAAGCCTGAGGTGTCGTAAAGGCCGTCTCCTTGGGTAACCTGTGCGCTTACCTGCGTGTCATCTTTGAAGACGACGTGCTTGGTGTCTACGGGTTCATCGGTGTTGGCAGCGTCGTAGAAGGCGAAGGTCGCGGCCTTAACCACGGTGTTGCCGTCGTTTCTCACCTGGATGGAGAACTCACACTCCTCGCCGCAAAGGGCAAAGGGCTCGACGGCTATGAAGTTTTGCACGGTCAGGCATTTGACAAAGGGAACGCGCACGTCGTAGACGTCGCTTAGGCTGTTGTCGATGTCGGTAATAGAGCTTGCCATGAAAGACACGTAGCCCGTATTTGTCGTGGCTGAGGCAAGGTCGTCGATCACGTGGTCAAGCTCGCAGAACACAAACGGGCGGGTGAAGATTCCGTCTACCTGCACGAGTGCCATGATGAAGTGACGGTGCTCCTCCTTGCCCGGGATGACGTTGCCGTCGTCGTCAAAGGTTTGGCTCGTTTGCCCGTCGACGTTTTCTATGTAGAAGAGGTAGTCGCCATTGTTGTCCACCACAAAGCTCGACGACGCGCCTGCCTTGGGCCCGATCTGTGTATAGACGGGCTCAGACGCATTGATGGGGTCGAAGGAGACATGGTAGAGCGCAGAGGTCACGCCTCCGTCTTGATTTTGCGTGAGGCAGGTTGCGAGTAGCTCGTCGTCGCCCCACGGATAGAAGTGGTTGACCTGCAGTTTGCTGTTGCGCATGGTCGACAGTTCCTTGCGGTCGAAGCTCGCAAACTTGCTGCTGTCGTGGTCGGTGTAGCGCGCCTCGAGCCTGCCGATGGTGCTGTACTCGGCACCGGGAACGGCAAAAAGGGTGCGGCGGCATGCAGCTACAGATCCGTACTCCCATTTGTAATCGTCGTCTTCAATCTTGACAGGCAGCATCGTGAACTCTGTGCCACGCAGCCAATTAGACGGGTAGGCGCGGATGCGCGTTACCTTGAAGACGTCTTGCGAGTAGGTCGGGTCCTTTTCTTGGCGTCCAAAGAAACCTATTGTCAGGCCGTCATCTTTGATGCCATCTTCCTTGGTCACGCTGCAGCGCGTGAAGAAGCCCATGACGCAAAAGTCCCTCGTGCCGGCAATGGAAAACTTATCTGAGAAGCCAGTGATTGACGGCCCAGTGATGGTGTAACCCTCTGTTGTACTGGGCAAGCCCGCGGTCATGGTGGGCGTCGATTGCAGGGGGTTTACCGCTTGACCAGTGTCTTCCAAGGCAACGAGCGACACATAGTGCGCCTGCAGGGTGCGATCAAAGCTTGTGTCGTCGCCGTCGGGGCGCGTGCCATGGGTGACGATGATGTAGATGTAGTTGGAGCCCGCGTTGCCCAAGGCCTGCGTCACGTCGAACTCGTAATCGTAGAGATCATCGCGCGAGACACCCTCAATTTGCGGGTCGAAGTTGACCACCCAGGGCTCGCTCCAGCTGCCGTTGGACATCGTGTGGTAGACGAGGCGCCTGCGCATCTGCCCGCCGCCTATATCCACGGCCGCGATGCGGAAGAGTACCACACGGCCCCAACCGTTGGTGACAAGCGTCTTGAACTGCGTATTGCTGTGCACGCCTTCGAGCATGAGACTGTCCGTCTGCGGACGTATGCCACCGCGTTGCCCGTCAGAGATACCGGCAACTCCAAAGTTACCCTGCGGCGTCTCGTGCATCTTGCCCACGTAGCTGTAACTTGGCAGGTGAGAGTTGTCGAGCTTAGCATTTGCGTCTGCCACCACGACGATGTCGTCTAAGGGCTCTTCCCCATCGTTAGCAGCCAACAAGCTCTTGGCCGTAAGAACGTTCACGCCGGACGTGCCATATGCGGCCGCCTTGGTGGTGTTGAACTCGTTGGCGAGCTTAAGCTCGCTGTTGGTGACGATCAGTGAGTTCTGGGCGAGCTCGTCCCAACCGGGAAGGCCGTCGGTATGAACGGGCACACAGTCACGCATGCCCATGGCACCCAAGCGGCTCTTTGTGAAGCTGTCGAGCTGTGATTTGTCGAGTACCGGGGCCTCGCCCTCGAAGCACTTGACGTTGGAGGACACCCGTGCCGAGTCAAAGTAGGTTGGCTCGTTGACGTTCCAGATGGGGTAGTCGTACTTGATCAAGGGTAGTTGCAAGGTGACCACGCCGCTGTGCCCAAAGCCCGCGAGTACACGCGCGGGGTAATCGGTGGGATTGGACAGGAAGGTGATGTAGGTGGTGAGGTAGCCTGCGCCGGTAAACGATGCCGATATAAGCTTCACAAAGCCCGCACCAAAGGTGATGCTCAAGCCGATGCTAAAGCCAAAGCCCAAAGCCTGCTGCTGCCTATCCCAATCAAAGCTAAAGAGCTTCTTAGTCGTGGCGCCGCACCTCCAAGATACTTGGAAGCTCGCCCAGGGGTTGATCACCACGTACAGGGGAATCGAGCCAATCCAGAACTGCCTCGTGATATTGACGTCAAACTTGCTCGACAGTATGGCGTTGATGGCGCCTGTCCAATGCTCTTTTGCCCAGTCGTATTCAAGCGAGCAGAAGGCCTGCACGTTGAAGTAGATGCGGTAGTCTGGCATGAAATTGTGCCAGACGGTTTTGACGTCTTCTGGGCTGTCGCTTGCGCTGCCGTCCTTAGCGTAGGCATCCATACTGCTAAACGCCGTATCAATCGCCTGTTCGTACTGCTTGGAGGCAGACACCTTAGGCATGGTCTCCCAAGAGCTACGGTCAAAGAATTTACCTTTGTCGTTTTTGACCGTCACTGTGCTAAAGCTCACGCCAAAGAGCGCATAGCCAAAAATCGAGAAGTCAAAGATTATTGGCAGCGACGGCTTCCAAACGTTGATCGTTCCGCCACCAAAGGGAGGTGGGAACGTAGAGGGCATCTTGAAGAAGTTGAGAACCGAGCTTGCCTCGGCAGGCACGATGAAGTCGTCTCCCGTGCTGCTTGACTCGAGCGGGGATGGCTTTGCCTCTACGTTGAGCGTGGTGAGAAACGCGCTGTTGGAGTTGTTGGGCAGGAAATCGACCTTGAGCTCGTCGATGCTATCGAGACATATGTTGCTGCCGCGCATGAGCAGAGGCGCTTTTGCCTCGAGCACAACGTAGGTCTTTTCTTTGCCGGTCACCTTGAAATCAGCGATTTTGTAGCTCGTGCCGTCTTTGACGGCAACGAGGCACGCTTGCGGAGCCTTGCTCGTGTCTGCAAGCCACAAGCGCCCTTCTATCACCACATCTGCACTATTGCTGGCAAGCGTCACGAATTCCTGTTTGGAGTACTGGACATCCCACTCGTTCATAGCAAGCGATATGAAGTACGGGTTGCCGTCGAGCGGGATGGTAGGCATCGTCACGGCACTATGCGACTCGATACGCGTGAGTGGGATGAAGACCTCCCTAAAGCCCTCACAGCTGATGTGAATGCTGCCGTTGAAGCCTAGGATATCTGCATCGGGGTCTTCTGCGAGGCCGGTCACATCAAAGACGATGAGACCCTTCTCATCGGTCTTGCCCGACAAAGTCTTGCTGTTAAAGCGCGAGGTAAGCTCGACGGTGCACTCGGGCACGGCGATGGGGTTCTTAGTATCTGTCATGTTATAGACGGCGATGCCAATCTCTGTTCTTGAGACGACGACAATTTGCGTCTCGGACGAGTCGCCGCTGTCTGCGTAGGCATTCTCAACACGCCCGCCAGGCAGGATGAACATATCGGTTTGCGCTACCTGCTCCAAAAGCAGTGAGGATAGAAGGGTCATGCCCCCTGCGCAAAAGGACCTTCTTGAAAACGAGCCACCTTGCATGGTTTGGACCTCTTTCTAACGGGTTTTTGCCTGCAGCATGCACCTTGTAGATTAAAGCCGCCCATGGGTTGGACGGCTTAGATACGTTTATTTGACCTTCACGCCTTTAACCTTGCTCCAATCAGAGTAATAGAGCTTGCCGTCTGCGCCAAGTTTATAAGCACATACCTGGAAATTTTTACGTGCATTAGATTGGCTCTGCGCTCGGTAGCTTGCTGGGCGCCTTTTTTACTGCTTTTGATACCAGTCCAAGCACATTCCCACAAAGCGGGTCATCTGGCCCTTAAAGTCAATCGTCGCAGGCTTAATACCGATGCTCTTCAGCGCCTCTTTGACCAATGGATTGTTGTGACAGGATCCAGCTAGTCCTATGCCGTGGTAGTAAACATCATTGACGAGCTGCGGCAGCAGCGCCTTGCGAACGCCCAACACGTTAGGCAGCTGCTCTTCCATGAGCGCGAGTTCCTGGTAGTACCCGCCTTTGAAATCTGCCAGTTTCTCTACCGTGACATTGGTTTCTATCACCTGAATGAGCAAGTTGCCGTAGCGGAACATATCCTTATGCGCGCTTGCGATGCCTCCCCAAACCTGCGCGATGGTCTGGGCATCAAAGCCGCAACCTTGAGGGAATGCCGCCAGCAGAGCATCCATGTAGGCGGCAAGCATGTCGCCCATTATCAGAAGGAATATCTCCTCTTTGGTGGTGATGTACTTGTAGAGGTTAGCGCGCGACCAGCCGAGTTCATCTGCGATGGTTGTGAGCGTTATCTCGTGGTAAGGGCGGCAGGAAAACTGGGCCTTTGCGACCTCTTTGATCTGCTCGAGCCGTTGCGCCTTCTGTTCGCTCGTGCGCGCTCTCACAAACTCTGCCATAACCTGCCCTTTTGCGCTCCAAGTGACGATACGTTGCTTATGTTAGCACGACGGGTGTGGCGCGATGGCGCTTATTCGCGACGGTCGACCGCGCGCAAGGCAAGGCCGCCCAGCATGCATGCGATTGATATAGCCGCCAAAATCAGCATGACCGGTGTCAGGCCAAAAGCATCGCCTGCCATCCCCAAAAACGGCTCGGCTGCGCCACCTACTGCTACGACCACGCCGTACGAGATGCCACTTGCTGTCCCTATATGTCTAGGGACGTAGCCCATGCCAAGCGCGACTGTGCTCGGATAGAAGACGTCAGTTGCAACTGCCATCAGCCCGGCTAGCACAACTGCTGCGATAAACGAGCGGTTGAAGGCGAATACGCAGAGCAAAACGGCGGTTACTGCTAGGCAGACAATCATGAGACGGTGCGTTCCCACACGCTCGGATACGCGGCCAGACATGAACGTGGACACCGCGCAGCAGACAGCAAAGAACGACAGCGTGGCCGAGCTCACAGCCTGTGATTGACCCATGACGTCCATGATAAAGAGCGGGATAAAGGCGAGCATGCCGTAGTTGAGAATAGAGCGCCCGCCGAGTATGCCCATGAGGCCCGCGAACCTCCCCCAGTGTTCCTTGCCTTGGGCAGCTGCCGCGCCAGTAGCGCTCACGACTCCTAGGGCCTTGAAGCGGCTGTTGAAAGCGAGCAACACGAGCGCGCAAATAGTTGCAGGGAAGACGAACACGAGCGTGCCCTTCATGCCAAAGGCTGTGAGGAAGGCCGCTGTGAGCAGCGGGCCAACAAAGAAGCCTACGTTGCCGCCTACAGCAAAGATACTCATGCCATTGGCTTTGCGCGCGCCGGCAGCGAGGTTGGAGAGACGGCCGCCTTCTGGGTGGAACATCGCTACGCCAATGCCACTTAGCATTGCGCTGGCTAGGGTGAGCCAGTAGTTCTCGACAAAGCCGATAAGTGTCATGCCTAAGCCAGCAAAGAAAACTCCGAGCGCCATGAACCACGGGCACGGGTGCTTGTCGCCGATGATTCCAAAGAGCGGCTGTATCACAGCAGAGACGATGTTAGAGGCAAACACTACCATCGCAACAGATGCGTAGTCGTAACCGTATGCGACCACCAGAAAGGGCAATATTGCAGAGATGGCGCCTTGGTTAATGTCGGAGCACATGTGCCCCAAGCTGGTAAGACAATTGGCAAGCTTATCTCCGGATTGTGCAGTGCTGCCCTCATTCATGGACCGCAGTCCCTCCCCTTCTAGTCATCAGTGATTTCGAAGTCACAATCCTACTGCAATTGGGAGCTTGGTTGGGAGAGTGCTTGCCTGCTTCACCGACTTTGGGGTGGTGATTATATTGCTAGCGGCGGGCGCCACCTCTTTCCTCTTCGCTAAAATTGCGCTCAGTATTACATGATGAAGAACGCGTCATGCAGGCGTTCAGGATAAGTTGACGAGGAGTTCTTGATGAGGAAAACTGCGAATTAGGTTCTAAAAGACTGGCCGCCCTTCCACCTTTGCCTTGCAAGCAAAATTTAATAGAATGACTGCGTACGCAGATACCGCACACAAAATCGCAGACGCGCAAGTGCGTCCGCAGATTTTGCAGGGGGGCACATATTATGGCCACAGAGGCACAAACGACCGAAGGTCAACTCATTGAGGTTACCGACAATTTCCCGCTTGTCATCTATGTCGATTACCTAAACAACAGCTACCATATGCTCGAGTACGAGCAGTTCCACAACAAAACGGCAAAGTGGGAAGGCACGGTTGACGAGCTCGTAACGGCCGGAGCCTCGACCATCCCCGATCCAAAGTACGCCGAGGAGTTCCAAAACATATTCGGCCGTCAATCGGCCATAGAAGCCTTCCAAGCTGGCAAGTTGGAGCTTAGTCTCATCCACCCGCAATACGGCGACGACGGTCAGATTCACTGGATGGAGACGAGGATCATCTGCTTCGAGCGTTCCGATGACGCTGTGAAGTCCATCTCCGTTGCCAGATGCATCGATTCGCAGATGGCCATCAAACGGGCAAATAGCATACTGGAAGAACAGCTACTTGTTTTCAACACGCTGGCCCGCAACTTCAAGAACGTCTATTTCGTCGACCTTGAGAAGAAGACCGCTAGAATCCTCAAACTCGATGCGGCCTACGTCGATGTGCCTGGCAAGCACGACCATCACGAGTTCCCCTTTGACGCCGTTGTCGCGCAATGGATTGATACCATCGTCCACCCAGACGACAGGGAAAAGCTCAGAGAAGACGTCACCGCCGATAAGGTTATGGAAGCTTTCAAGACTCAGGATGAGGTTGTAGGCAACTACCGCAGCGTCGTGGGTGACGTAATCCATCATTTTCAATACAGCCTCAGCAAGGCAAACGAGACCGGCACGAAGGCCATCATGGGCTTCCAGATTGTAGACGACATCGTCAATGAACACATTGCCGCAATTCAAAAGGAGAAAGAAAAGGAAGCCGCCCTGCAAGACGCGCTCGCCGTAGCGCGCCATGCCACCCGCGCCAAGACAACCTTCCTCAACAACATGTCGCACGACATCCGCACGCCGATGAATGCCATCATCGGCTACACGGCGCTTGCCCGCACGCACATCGACGACATAGAGCTCGTGCAAGATTACTTGGGCAAGATTCATACCTCCAGCACGCACCTGCTGAGCCTCATCAACGAAATCTT
>CAYQLX010000006.1:0-31067 GCA_964418305.1 uncultured Coriobacteriaceae bacterium
CTTTGACGACAGCAACAACTAGCTGTTAACGGCTAGCCGCCAGCATCAAAACTCGCGCAAGCAGCAAGAGACCCGGGGCAAATGCCTCGGGTCTTTTTCTTGCAGATTATCTTGGGACTGCTGCCACAAAACCAAGCGAGCTTGTGCCTTCCTCTTGCAAAGCCGCCATTGCCCTGTGGCTAATTCACGCTGCCCGTGCAGCAAGACGCAAGCTTAGAAGTCCTTGAAGATGCGTTCAAAGGACTGCTTTGAATACTCCTCTACGTCGCGCTCGAACTCGTCATAGAGGGCCAGGAAGCGCTTGCCTTCCTCTGTGAGGCAGGAGCCGCGCGCGCCAAAGCGCTCAATCAGAGGGAACCCGAGGCCTTCTTCAACCTTCTTGATCATGCTCCAGGCCTTGCTGTAGGCCATATGCAGTACCTTAGCCGTCTTGTTGAGCGAGCCGTACTCCTCGATACCGTGGAGCAGGATACCGGCGCCCTTGCCAAAGCTGGGGCCTTTGCGATCCGAAGAAGCGCTGACCACGAGTTTGACATTGGCATGAAGCTTTGTACCCTCTGACATGTGCCTTCCCCTTTTCTCAGAACATTCTCTTATCTATCTTTCCTGAGAACCATTTTATCTTATTTTGAGTTAATTATACAAGCGCTGCTAGCTCATTTGTCCCGCCGTTTACGGATTTATCGTCTGTTCATATAAATAGTGGCGCCTGCAAGGCAGCTAGCGCTGCTTTTTGGCGGCAACTTGGACCTCGCACCCGCATGTAACAGTGTGTTTACGCAGGCAGGTGGTACTATTTTCTCCTGATTGCGCCCACGACCAACAAAGTGAAAGGACCACCATGGGCATTCGCTACATCGACACCCGCAACGTCGTGACAAATCCGCTTGAGTTTTCCCAAGCCGTCATCAAGGGCATCGCGCCCGGCGGCGGTCTGTTTGTCCCCGAGCGCATCCCCACCATGACATTGGAAGAAATCGTGGCCTTGGGCAAGCTGCCCTACAAGCAGCAAGCAGCCACCATCTACGAGCTCTTTGGGATCGACTTCACCCGCAAAGAGATAGACAAGCTCTTTGACATCATCTACGCGGATAACTTTGACACGCCGGCCATCGCACCCGTAGTTCCTGTTGGCGATGATGGCACCTACGTGCTCGAGCTGTGGCATGGCCCCACGAGCGCCTTCAAGGATATGGCGCTGCAGTGCCTGCCGGTGTTCTTTAGCGCGAGCATCGACAAACAGCGCGCGGCAGGTGGCCCGGGTCATGACTATCTCATCGCTGTGGCTACGTCCGGCGACACAGGCAAAGCGGCGCTCGAGGGCTTCAAGGACCGCGAGCACATCTCCATCGTTGTCTTCTACCCCGATGGCGGCGTGAGCGATATCCAGTACAAGCAGATGGCCACCCAAGCCGGCGGCAACGTGTGCGTCTACGGTGTGCGTGGCAACTTTGACGATTGTCAGACATCGGTCAAGAAGATGTTTGCTGACGATGAGTTCAACGATGCCCTTGCCGCAGACAGCAACGTCGTTCTCTCGAGCGCGAACTCCATCAATTGGGGTCGCTTGATGCCGCAGATTGTCTACTACGTGAGCGCCTACGCGCAGCTCGTGGCACAAGGCGCGCTTGAGGCCGGCCAGCCCATGGATGTCACGGTGCCCACGGGCAACTTTGGCAACATACTCGCCAGCTGGTACGCCAAGCAAATGGGTGTGCCCATCGGCACCATCGTGTGCGCGAGCAATGAGAACCGTGTTCTTACGGATTTCATCCACGAGGGCACCTACACCATCGAGGACCGCGAGTTCGTTCTTACGAGCAGCCCGTCTATGGACATTCTCATCTCGAGCAACCTGGAGCGCCAGCTCTTCGAGCTCACCGGGCGCGACGGCGGCAAGATTGCCGGCTGGATGCGCGACTTGTCAGAAAAGGGCAGCTTTACCGTGGACGATGAGACCTTTGCCGCGCTATCTAACAACTACCGCGCAGGCAGCGTGAACGATGCGGACTGCCTAACTACGATTAAAGAGGTCATGGACGAGCACGGCTATCTGCTCGACCCGCACACGGCCGTGGCTTGGAAGGTGGCACGTCGCAACAAGGGCGCCAACCCCATGTTGGTGGTGAGCACCGCGCGCTGGGCCAAGTTTGGCGGAGCGGTATATCGCGCGCTTACAGACATCCCCGCAGGCGAGCCGCTGCCGCAAGAAGTGGCAGAGCTCACCGGCGCGCAGCTCAACCGCAAAGTCATGGAAATCGCAGGCGTAAGCGGTACCTACGCCGTGCCGCCCGCACTCGACACGCTCGACGACGTGCCCATACGCTTTAGCGAGGTCATAGACGGCAACGTCACCAGTGTGGAGGCCGCCGTCAAGAAGACTCTGTAGTAGCAGACTGCGAGAGGTCTCCCCAAGCAGCAAAGAACAGCAAGGCCGCGGCTCGTCGATGAGACGATGACCGCGGCCTTTTTGCGCCCCGCAACCAAAAAGGCGGCACCGCATAGGCACCACCTCTTCAAAGCAAGCCGATGTTTGGGTACGCGCTTACTGCGCGATGATGGCGAGAACCTCGCGATAAGCCGCACTAAAGGCATCCACATCCTGCTGCGCAGGCATGTTGCCGGCGCGCAGGCTCTCTACGATGGGCGTGTTGAGGTTCAAAAGAGCAGTGAGCCCCAGGTTGCCCAAGACACCTTTGAGCGTATGGGATGCAGCAAAACCCTCTTTTACGTCGCCAGCGGCAAGTGCGGCGTTGAGCTTGTCAAAGCTGTCATCGCCTGCGAGCTTGCCCAGGAACTTGAGATACATATCCTGGTTGTTCATGAAGCGCACGATGGCGCCGTCTACGTCGTTGCCCGCGGCACGCAGACTATCCAACATATTGCTCATCAATAACCCCTTATCTATCAGCCCCGCAAAGCCTAACGCCGGTTTGCGTGGGGGTTTTGTTCATAGTAAACCTCTTTTTGCGCGAACATGCTGCGATCGGCGGCTTTGACCATCTCGTCCATGTCGATATCGCTTTGACGCCAGTCATAACCAACCGAACAGCTCAAGCCGCGCTCTTCGAAGAGTGCTTTGACCTTTTCAACCAAAGCGATGGTTTGCTCCTCAGTCGCGTTCTCACACACTGTAACAAACTCGTCTCCGCCAGTACGGAAGGTTTTGAAATCTACAAACACGTCCATAATCGCGCGCACCACGTTAGCGAGCATCACGTCGCCTTGCGCATGGCCAAAGTCGCGGTTGTACTCGTGCAGGCCGTTGACATCAAAGTAGATGGCCGCCATGCACGTAAGCGACGTGGAGTTGAACTTGCGCAGGTACTCCACATAGGCGTTGCGATTAAAGGCGCCCGTGGGCAGGTCGTACTGGTTGAGGAGGTTGAGGTCGCGGTTAGCGTCCATGAGCGTGCGCACCATGTGCTCCATAGAGGAACCGTTGTCGATCACCACGCCCTCATTGCCAAGATCGCCATAAGACCTGACCAAACGCTCGCGGTACTCCGTGCCCAAGTTGAGGTCTGTGGCTGATGAGAATTGCGCAGCGATCTGCGGGAAGCTGGGCGATACCTTCTCAAAGACCGACATCATCACGTTAGAGAAGACGCCACATCCGCCGGACAGTATGGTCTGCACGGCCTCTTCGTGACTGCAAGGCCCCTTGTAAGGGCGCTTGCTTGTAAGGGCGTCGTAGACGTCTGCCAACGCCGTGATCTGTGCAGAGACGGGGATCTCTCGTTCCTTGAGACCGTCGGGGTAGCCACTGCCGTCCCAACGCTCATGATGGCTGCGCACCACCTCGAGCGAGAAGCGTGCAAAATCGTCGTCGCTCAAGTCCTCAAGCGGCTCGCGAATCAGGTTGTAGCCACACACCGTGTGCGCCTCCATAACAGCAAACTCGTCATCTGTGAGCTTACCCACCTTGAACAGGATGCTGTCGGGCACGGCCACCTTGCCGATGTCATGCAGTGCGGAAGCCTGCCCCAAGGCGTTGACCTGATCGCGCGTGATGCCCAAAGAGGGGCAGCTTTCCGCCACCTCCTGCGCCAAGGCCATCGTGTAGCCCATCACGCGATCCAAATGCCCGGCAGAATCGCAATCGCGATAATCCATGACGTTGTGCAGGATGTTGCTTACTTGCTCGTTGGCGCGCATAAGGCGATTGGCATGGGCGCGCAGCTTCTCGTTTTTAATCATGATGTCGACAGACTGGCGCTCTACCTTGAGCTGCAAGCTCTTGCGCGTGGAGAAGAGCTCTATGGCGTTGTCTACGCAGCGGCGCAGGATATCGCCGTCGACTGGCTTGCGCAATACCTCTACCGCGCCTGTGTCCAGGCAGGCCCTCCAGGTATCGACCCCGTTGTCTGCCGTGACCACGATGAAGGGTATCTCCTCTGTGACCCGGGCTTCGTGCATGCGCTTGAGGACCTCTTTGCCGTCAAGCACGGGCATGTACAGGTCCAGCAGCACTACATCAAAAGAGCCAGGGCTATCGGTGATTAGTTCGAGCGCCTCCTGGCCGTTTGCGGCCTCGATACACTTGTACTTATCGGCGAGATTAATGGCAATGAGGTGGCGATTTTCCTCTTTGTCGTCCACTACCAGAACCGTAAGTTCGTGCCCTGCGCCTTCTTGACCTTGGGCACTGGCTCCGGCCTGATCGGCCATGTTCTGCACCTGCCTGAGCAAAGTGGTCTTTGCGGCGGGAGTGAGATTTTCTCCGTCGCCGGCTACGAGCAAAAACGCCTTGACCACGTCTGGGTCAAACAGCGTGCCTGCGCCCGATGCGATCTCTTCTATGGCATCGGCAAAGCTTAAAGCGCAGTCTTGATCGTTGACCATATCGTCAAAGGCCGTTGCCACTGCTGTGATGCGCGACTCTAAGGGGATTTGCTCACCCTTGAGGTTATCCGGGTAGCCTGTACCATCCCAGTTCTCATGATGATGAAGCAGCGGTTTGGACAACGCAGACAGCCCCGTGACGGACTTGAGCAGGCGATAGCCCACCTCTGCGTGACGCTCCATGAGCATACGAGCGCCGCGCGTAAACGGCCCAGCATGAAAGGCGACGTCGTCTGGCACGGCCAGCTTACCGATGTCTGACAAGCGCGCCAGCAAGACGCAGCGCCAGTAGGTTGTCTCGTCCACGCCCATGCTCTTGGCGATGCTCCCGGCAAGACGCGATGTTGCATCCATGCGCCCCTGCGTGGTAAAGCCACGGTCGATAAGCGGGCGCACCAGGGAGCTCACGCTTTCACTGCGAACAGAATCCGGTGAGCCAAAGAGCTTGTACATGCACAGCTCATGAGCAGCACGCGATGCGCCGATAGCATCGAGCTCGACGCCGTCTGCCTCCATGATGCCGTACTCAAAGTCTCCCTTTATGTCTTCTGGGAGATTCCAGACTATCTCATCCGCAAGTTTATCGAGCGCAGTACGGATATCATCGCTTGAAAGCTCCTGACTTATGACCTCGAACTCAGATGCACCGCGATAGGCGATAAAATTTTTGCCCTGTGCGGGCCAGTAATCTTCAAGCCAGCGCGCAAAATTGCCGATGGAGGCATCTGTAAGGCTGCGCCCGTGAGCATCGTTCATAGCGTTCACGTAGCTCAGCGACACATTGGTGAACAACGTTGGGTAAGCGGCGGCCTGCTGGATATCCTCGCGACGACTGCGGAAGCTTTCCTCGTTGTACAGACCAGTCTTGTTATCCATGATGTCGGTGGCCTTATGCATGGTGATGCCGTAGCCCACGCAACGACCGCGCTCGTCATTAACGATAGAAAACTCGCAGAAGTAGCCCCCTATCTGGCTGCCGTCGGGACTCCATATAAAGCTCAGGCTCTCTTGGATGCTGCTTAAGTCCGGCATGCCAAACTCCTGCGAGAACTCCTCCAAGGTCATAGGATCCCAATAGTTATCGTGCACATCAAACAGCTCGCGAGCCGGGGCATTCATGACAGCAAGGCAGCCGTTATCGGCAAAACAGACCATGGGGCCGCGTGAGCCTTGAACCACCGTCTTGATTACTTGGTCGCACTGGTTGCTCCTAAACGTGTAGAAAGTCACCCAGTACAGATAAAGCACTGCCACCGCATAAATCATGCAGCTACAGTCCACAGTAGAGTCGATTGCGTCGCTCATATAGAGCACGTCTACCGCGTACACGATGACAAGCGCCGCCATAAGCCCCACGTAGGGGCCGCGGTAGACATTGGGGGTCTGGTAGATTTTGACGCAGAAGAGCACGGCAGACGCGCATCCCATGAGATAGTCGAGACCCATGTGAAAATCGAACAGCGGCAAGAAATTCCTGGCGAACCCCGTGGTCACGTCGAGGCCTAGGCTAGCCAGGGGCGTATAGGCGGTAACACAGGGCTCGAAGACGTTGAACACGGACAAGACAGCGTCGGCGGCTATCAAGATTCCAAAGGCCACGGCGATGGACTGCATGGCACGTGTATGGGTGTCCACGAGCTCTGCGGCATAGCTGTAGAGCGAGAACATGAGAAAATCGACGGAAAGGAAGAAGAAGATATCCACCACGCGCATAACTTGCTCGCTGCCAACCACAATTTGGTCCAGCGACAAAGCCATAGCCGCGCCAGCCGATATGCACAGCACCGCTACGGTCTTAGGAATAGCGCCGTGACGCATGAAGGCGCGCGCAGACAGAATAAAGCAGCAAAGCGCTCCTACGATCATCAGTATCTCTATGACTGCTAAAACCATTAAGCGTCCCTAAAGGTCAATCTGCTTGCAAAAAGTAATCCGTCTATCGTTACATCCAGCGCAAGGTAGCTTGCAGGCGGTGCAGAAGTTCTCGATGGGAAAATCGAGATTGTCTGCTACAATCCTTCCTTGCGTATGCGGAGAGCTGACCGAGAGGCCGAAGGTGCTCGCCTGCTAAGCGAGTATACCCCTACAAGGGTATCTAGGGTTCGAATCCCTAGCTCTCCGCCAGACGCGCCTTTGAGAAGACCCGCAAGGGTCTTTTTTATTACCCCGCCTTATAATCCAAAGCGCGAACATCAACATGGGGCAAAAGGAGCTGCAAGACATGGCATGCTGGGAAGAAAGAGGCTGCGGTGGCGTCACCGACGAATGCCCGCACTTTAGTGCGCACCTGTGCCCACGCTCCTGCGTCTATACCATCTGCCGCAACCCCTGGCATGAGAAGGCAAGCGGCATGGAAACCTTCAGCGCTACAGACGTGGACTTTAGCGCTGCCCTCAAAGAGAACTGCCACAGCTGCAGGTTCTTCCTTAAAAACGCCCCACGTATAAAGCGCTAGCCGCACCTCCCGTCTTTGACGGCAGCCACAAGCTCTTCAACCGTAAGCGGAAGATCGCCCTCAAGCCCGGCGCTGAGCGCGTAGCACGCTGCAGGTGGCAACTCGAGTCCCATCTGCTGCAAACGCGGTGCGTGCTCACGTGCGAAAACCTGACGGCAAGTTCCCTCAAGTGCGATACGGCCGGCCTCCATGACCACGATGCGATCTGCAGCAAGCGCCTCTTGCATGTCATGCGTGACGAGAACGACCGCTGTGCCCGCAGCGCGCACCTGCTGCAGCAGGGCCATAACATCGCGCCTACCGGGAGCGTCGAGCATGGCCGTTGGCTCGTCGCAGAGAAGCACGGCAGGATGCATGGCCAAGGCACCGGCTATGGCGACCCTTTGGCGTTGCCCGCGCGACAGCTCAAAGACCAGCCTGTCTTCGAAGCCCGCAAGCCCCACCTTTGCAAGCGACTCCTCTACGCGGCTGTACACCTCCTCTTGGCTAAGACCAAGGTTCTGCGGCCCAAAGGCGATGTCTTGGCCTGCAGTGCTTGCCACCGTCTGCTCGTCGGGGTTTTGAAAGACCATACTGCAGGCACGGCGAATCTCCATGAGATCACGCTTGTTGGCAGAGTCCAGCCGCTTGCCGCCCACGCAGAAGACAACACGCCCGGCACTAGGAGAGAGCAGGGCGTTCATGTGCATGAGCAGCGTGGACTTGCCACAGCCGTTGGCGCCTAAGAGAGCCAAGCACTCCCCCGGACGCACGGCAAGCGTCACACCGTCGAGCGCCGGCTCTTGCGCGCCCGCATAGACATAGCGCACGTCCTCAAGCGAGATAATCGGCTCATCTTGCCGGCTTGCAGCTGCAGCGCTACCACCTGCTTGCGCGGCAGCGTTAGCATCACCACCTGCATGGCCAATACCGTAAGTCGTATTTTGCTGCTTGGTTGCCAAGGCCCTTACTCGCCTTTTGCCTTGGTTGTCTCGAGCATCTGCTCGGAGTTACTCGCCGTGGAGTTGAACTCATTGGGCAAAATGATGAATCCCATGAGGGCTCCCTTCACTAGATATATCTTGGCTCAATTATGCACTACGCGTGCGACGCAAAAATCTGGTTTTAGCAGCTGGTGCGCTTTCTTGGACGGCGCTGGCAAGCTGCAGCATTGCGGCAGTCGTAAACACAGCGCGCGCAAGAAGCCGTCAGGATGGCGAAAAATTCACGCCGCTGCCCATGAACGTGAGCAGCTAAGCGCTTCAAGGTGCGCATAATGTGTTGGCAAGGTCCACGCACACAACCAGGAGTCAAAATGACCACCTATGCACAGATGAGTGAGTCGCAGTTGCAAGACGAGCTCAAAAACCTCCAAGCCGCCTACGATGCCTTTAAGGCAAAGGGGCTGTCGCTCAACATGGCGCGCGGCAAACCTGCCGCCAAGCAGCTCGAGCTGTCGCTGCCTATGCTCGATGCCATAAGGTCGGACTCCTGTATGACGGCATCCGACGGCACTGACCTGCGCAACTACGGCTGCCTCGTGGGACTGCCCGAGGCGCGCGAGCTCATGGCCACCATGCTCGACGACAAACCAGAGAACACCATCGTCTTTGGCAACGCGAGCCTCAACATCATGTACGACACCATCGCGCGTTTCTGGATGTTTGGCACGCTTGGCTCCACGCCCTGGTGCAAGCTCGACCACGTCAAGTTCCTGTGCCCCGTCCCAGGCTACGACCGTCACTTTGGCCTGACCGAGGAGTTTGGCATCGAGCTTATCTGTGTGGATATGACCGATGACGGCCCCGACATGGACGCCGTAGAAAAACTCGTCGCCGACGACGACTCCGTCAAAGGCATCTGGTGCGTGCCCAAGTACTCCAACCCCAGCGGCGTCACCTACTCAGATGATGTCGTTCGAAGGCTTGCGTCCATGAAGACCGCAGCAAGCGATTTTCGCATCATGTGGGATAACGCTTACTGCGCGCATCACTTTAGCAGTGACCCCTCACAGCAAGACCAGCTGCTCGACATCGCGCAGGCATGCCAGGAGGTGGGCACGCCAGACCGCTACTTCAAGTTCGCCTCCACCTCGAAGGTAACCTTGCCCGGTGCGGGCATCGCCGCAATGGCCGCATCCCCTGCAAACATCGCCGACGTCAAGGCGCACATGGGCGTGCAGACCATCGGCTACGACAAGATCAACCAGATGCGCCACGTGCTCTTCCTCAAGGACGCAGAGGGCATCGCCGCCCACATGGCCAAGCACGCCGCCATCATCGCCCCCAAATTCGACCTCGTGCTCTCCAAGCTCGAGCAGGGGCTGGCACAATGCGGCGTGGGTTCTTGGACCAAGCCGCGCGGCGGGTACTTCATTAGCTTTGATGCCATGGAAGGCACCGCAAAGCGCGTCGTCGCCCTTGCCAAGGAGGCGGGCGTCACGATGACAGACGCCGGTGCCACTTATCCTTACAAAAACGACCCGCGCGACGCCAACATCCGCATCGCGCCCACGCTGCCTCCCTGCAACGAGCTAGAAGCTGCACTCGACGTCTTTGTCGTGTGCGTGAAGCTCGCCGCAGTGCAAAAGCTGCTGCAAGCCTAAACAAAAAGCGAGGCGAGGTTCGTCCCCAAAAGCACCGGTTCGCTTTCATCTGGCTCCAAACCACAGACAACCCGTCGAATTTGGTTAGAATCGACGGGTTGTTACTATGAGGGGAGCTAGTGCGCAACGTGCTCAAGCCAAGCAGATATGTGAAAGAAGCGCTCAACGAGGAGCCCGGGCGCGAGCATGACGAGTTTCCCATCGATTTCTTTCATCTGTTCTGGGTCTTTATCATCTGCAGCTTTGGCGGTCTGATCATTGAGACGCTGGTGAGCTACCCCATCGACGGCATGTGGAAGAACCGCGCCGGCCTTATCTGGGGGCCATTCTCGCCCATCTACGGCGTTGGCGGCGTGCTCTTCACGCTGGTGCTCAACCCGCTGCGCAACCAGCGACTTACCGTGCTCTTTGCCGTATCCGCCATAGCAGGCGGCTTGTTCGAATACGTTGCCGGCTGGTTTTGGGAAACGGCCTTTGGCATCGTGGCATGGAGCTACGTCGACCAGCCCTTTAACATCGGCGGGCACACCTGCCTGGGGATAGCACTTGTCTGGGGCTTTGCCGGGTTCGTTTGGCTCAAGCTGTTTTTGCCCATCGTCTACGACATCATCGACCATATCCCCGCAAGCATCCAGCAGGGCTTGTGCATGGGGCTAGCCATCTTCATGGTCGTAGACGTAGCCGTCACGCTTATCGCCTTTACCTGCTGGTTTGACAGGCAAGCGGGCATACCCATCGAGTCTCCCACGCAGGTTTTCTTTGCCGAGCACTATGACGACGAGTACATGCAGGAGCACTTCCAGACGATGTCGATGTACCCGTCTTTAGCCTCGCGCTAGAGCGCTTTGCCGCTGGCAGGCGCGCTGTTTGGCAGACGCGCAGGCAGCCGTCGCGCACACCGTAACCTTTGCATGACGCGCTGCATGCGTCCTTTGGCGCTGGTCATGTTGTGCTAGAATCCTTAGCACTTTGCGGGTGTCGCCAAGTGGTAAGGCACGAGCTTCCCAAGCTCGCATTCGCGGGTTCGAATCCCGTCACCCGCTCCATAAAACGAGAAAACCGGCCTCAATCTTGGGGCCGGTTCTTTGTTAGGGCGCGCGCTTGTTGCACACGCGGGCTGCGGGGTTACAGGCGTTTGATAACCTTGAGGAACTCCTCCTCGGCGTCTGCCTTGGCCGCCGCGATGACCGTCTCACCCGGCATGAGGCGCGTATCCGGGTTGATCATCTCGAAGTCCCCGTCACGCACGACGGCGATGAAGTTAGCCTGGCGCGGCAGCGCGATATCTGCGACGGTGACGCCGTCTTTATGGCGCATGCGCGCGGGCATCTTGGTCTCGACCATGGTGATGTCGCCCTCTCGCAGGCTGAACACCATGCGCATATCGCCGATAACCGCTTCTTCCTCGACCATGCGCGCGATGAGGTCGGTGGAACTCACCGGCTCAATGCCCACCTCGCGGAATATCCTCTCGTTCTTGGGGCTTCTCACGCTTGCAATGCAGCGCGGCACGTCAAACGCCGTCATGGCTATCTCGCACGCAACGAGGTTAGTCTCGTCGTGACCCGTGAGCGCGATGAACAAATCGGCATCTGCCACGCCCGCATCACGTTGAATCTCTGAATCGCAGCCGTCTCCCATGACGACGGTCGCGCGCTTGGGCAGCACCTCTATAAGGCGGTCGGTTGTCTCAAGGTCCTCCTCAATAACCGTCACGCGATGGCGCTGGTCTTGCATGGCGCTGATAAGGAACTCTGCGGTCATCGAACCGCCCACGATAACGATGTACATGCCTAGCTCCTCAAGAACTCGGAGAAGTCGAACAGGTTCAAGCTGTCTATGCACACAATCACGACGTCGCCGTAGCGCAAGACGCTTTCCGGTTTGGGAAGATGCGCCGTGTCGTCGTGCTCGTACACGACCACGCGCGCGCCATATTCACGCTCGAGCTCGCCGCAGGTTACGACCATGTCCCTGTCTTGGAACCGCAAGGCAAATCTGATGAGCTCGTAGTTGCCAAACGACTCGATATGATGCCCGTGACCGGCAAGGATCTTCGTAAAGATCTCTTCTGCCACAAGCGTCGTGCCGCAAGCAAAGTCAATCCCTAGCTGCGTGTACGTCTTCTCGCGCTTGGGCGCGTACAGGCGGGTGATCACGTGCTTGACGCCAAAGATACGTCGGGCGACCTCGGCGACCATGAGGTTTGCGTTGTCATTGCTGGTAACCGCAGCCACCGCGTCGCACTCCTCAACGCCGGCCTCTTTCAAGACCTCCTCGTCAAAGCCCACGCCCTTGATCGTCGTGCCGTTAAAGCTGCGACCCAAGGCGTTGAAGGCGTCTACCCTGCGGTCGATAACCGATACGTTATGCCCGTCGTCAGACAGCAGCGTCGCCAAATGGCTTCCCACTCTGCCGCATCCCACAACGATGATATTCACGCGCGCTCCTTTGCCGATGTGGATGACGTATGAGATGGTAGCGCAACTTGACCGGCCGCTCGCATACAATGCCCGTGCGCGCCGGCAACCGCAGCCATGATGCCGCTGTTCTCACATACCCTACAGCAGCCTGTGCGTGTAATCGGACGACATATAAAAGACACGGCAGACCGCGACTTCTTGTCTCAGGTCATCGACTGTATAGAACACCTTGTAGTTACCCGTAATGACGCCACGATATTCCTTTTCCAAAGCACAGCCGTCCAAAAACTCGCATTTTGGATACATGAGGGGATTGGACTCCAGCCGCTCAAGAACCGTCTCGAATCCGTCCAGTACGCGGAGTGCATATTTGAGGCCAGCATGCTCACACAACCATGCAAGATGGTCCTCAATATCTCTATTTGCCGCGGCATCCACTATCACCCGATAACTCATGGGCGCACCTCGGTTTGGCTTTCTCTATCATCGGCACGCTTCAAGCGCGTTCGGTATTCAGCAAGGCGCTCCTTCATCTCATCCAAGGTGAGCCACTCGGCCTCTCCTCGCATCTGACGCTCTTCCGTTTCCTTAAGAGCGCGCGCTATCTCCATCTCCTGAATCCTGTTGGCAGCATTCCAGACCTCATAATCCACCATCGCCCATTTTGGACGTCCGTTTTGAGTGAGGATGACAACCTCGCCGCTGTCGGTAAACTGCGAAACGGATTTGATATCACTTCTGAAGTCGCTTACAGGAACTATCTGAGGCATGGCAGGCTCCTTGTATTTAGAAGAAATTTCTACTAAACACAAGTTTACCATCGATGATTCCTCACATACGATAGACATCTCAACTCCAATCATGCTTCCATCGTGCGCGCTTTGGCTCACAGTCGTCGTTTGGCTCGTTGTCAGCTGCATGCGATGCCACAAGGTCGATGACGTCTCCCACCTTTGGCCAATCATCGTCAAAGCACACGTTGCCGTCACCTGGCAAAGGACTAAAGCGCTCGAGCACCGCCACAGCACCCGAGCAGCTAAGCATCCGCAAAGGGCGAACTCTTCTCTCAGAGCGCAGGACCCTGCCGTCGCCACCCACAAACGCGATGTCGATTTCATGCCTCATGCCGATTGTGTGAACCGACCTGCACGGCACCAAGAACAGCACCCCGTCGCAACCGAGCCAGCTGCGACGCCTGAGCAGCAAGCCCCGGGCACGCATGCAAAACCCTGTTGCCAGCCTCACCCTCATCACAGCTTTCCTATCACATACGGGCGCACCGCAAACTTAAGCTCGTGCTCAAGCAACACAGGGACGGTCATGCCCATTACCTGGCTACTCTTACCCAAAGGCCATGGGGCCATCGACATCTTGCAGGTAAACTCGCTGATACTGCCGTCGTCTAATGCAGAAACGTCGATCTGGATATGAGAGTCGTCCATCTCCTGTACGAGCAGATCGCGCACCTCGCTAGAGAGCTGCGCGCTATCAAACTGCGTGCCGGCGGGCGCAGCTGCGACGGCGATTGCAGCCTGCGATGAGAGATGCTCGAACTTGGACGTTGTTGCCGTAAAGACCAAAGCGTCGACAACAACGACGGCGACCATGAGGACGACGGGCATCGTCACGCAAAGCTCAACCACCATCTGCCCTGCCTCGTATCTGGAAGTGCCCATACCTGCACGAGGGCGGGCAAGAGTCTTGCCGCACGGCAGAACCGAGCCTGCACGCCTAAGCATCTTCACAACGACCCCCTCACCTCTGACAGCGATTGCAAGAACTGGCCTGCGACGTCTTGCATCCCCTCAATCGTTATCGACTCCTCCCCTACACCCAAGTCTGCCAACCCAAGTGACAAAGTCGCCAGCACCAAGGCCCCGTTAGCATCGAGCTTTACGTCTCCCGTCCCACATCCCTTGAGCATGTCCAAGATGCCGGATATATCGCCTATGCTTGCCTCGGATGCGAGCTCGGCGCCCTCTTTGGCAGAAAGAAGCGCATTAGAAAGGCTCGAGCTATCTGCCTCCAAGATCACCTGCGTGTTCACCAGAACCGGCTTGTAGGCCTTGACCTGTGCCGGTGAAAGCCCGCATTGCTCGGCAGCGTCCTTGAACTTGTCGGTCACCCAGACAGACAAGTCGCTGCCCACAAGCGGGATACTTCCCATGACCTTACCTATGACATCGACGACGCCTTGCGTCCCCTCCTCATAGGCACCCAGCGCATCACCCCAGCAACCGAAGAGCGTCTTTGCGAGAAAGTCCGCCAGCCCCTCCTGCGGCACGAGCCCCGCTCCCACAGCCTGCAGCACCTCCGATTGGTCGACATCTGCATCCTGCGCAAGCGTCGCGCCGGATATCGCGATGCGCTTGCCCAAACGCGCAGGCGCCTCTATGAAACTTTCTCCTATGTTGAGCTTAGACTCACCGGCAACAACGATGCAGATGCACCCGTAGCGCCCAGGAGGCTGGATGTCGATGCGCGCTTGGGCAAGCGAGCTTAGGGCCTCTTTGAGGGCGCTGGCCATCTGGCCTGCCGCCTCCTCAAGCTCGCTTTGCCCCTGCGCTACCTTCTGCGCCGCCTCCTCATAGCTCTTGGAAGCCTCAACCACCAAGCGGTAGTGATACTCGAACCCGTTGTTGATGGAGGTAGACGCGCTCGGCACCCTCCCAAGCGTCACGACGGAGAACTTGCACTGGCTGCACTTGCCCACTTCTCCCGTGTCAATCGCACTCACCGCCGCTGTACCCGTAGGCTTTTGCTTCTGGTATGCCGGGCAACCCTCATAGGCATGCAGGGTCTTCTTGCTGCCTGATATTCCCACCGGATAAACCGCGTCGGTATAAAGCGATGTCTCCTTTACTTGGGCTGTATTGCGCGCAAGCTCCTTCAAGTCCGGCTTCTCGTTGCCCTGTCCGTCTTTACTCACGCGCCCTTTGGAGACCTCAGTCAATGCATACGCGTAATAGGCTTTTCTGGCCACAGACTCGCCAACAAGCTCAGGGCTGCCGCTCGCGTTTGCCCCCGGCTCTGCCTCAAGGCGCGCAGAGTAATACCGCTTTGCTCGTTTGAGCGGCACGGTAAACCCCCAGGTGTCCACGCTGGCATACTTGGGGTTATCTGCACCGGACAATCCGGCAAGCGTCTGCGCGCGCTCCCGCATACACACGTCGCTACCGCAATCGGCCTTCCATGCTGCCAGCTTGGCCTTGTCCATCTGCTCGCGAGCCTCTTGCTGCTTTTCAACTTCCTCGGATACCTCATCGGTCTTAGAGTCGATCTCTTGCGCCGAATTCTGCGTTTGGTTACCGTCGTCTAAAGACAGCTTTTCTCCCTCGAGCGGCAAAGGAATCGCCACGCCGTAGTAAGTCTGCCCGCTCAGGCGAGCATTTGCCTCGATCACCTCGCAGGCGCGCTTCGTGCATATGGCCGGCATAAGCGTCTGTGCTGCATCGAGTCCCTTTTGAGCGGTCTTCAAAAAAGCTTTGCGCGTCTTGAAGATGCTCTCCCCCAAATCGGCGAACTTGGCAGAGATTGCCTCGCCCCCAGGGATGAAAGCCGCAACGCCGCAAGCTGCGTAGGAGGCAATACCCATCAGCGAAAGGGAGAGCAGGGCAGCGTCTATCGTCTGAGCGTAGACGACAAGCTCGGCAACGGCGCCGTCAGCAGCCAACACGGCTGCGTCTGCAACGTACTGTATCTGCCCTGAGCGCGATTGCACCCAGTGAGCCTGCACCGCCCCAAACGCCAAGACCACACTCAGCAAAAGCGCGACGGCCATACCCGCCGTAGTGAACCCGTCTTCTGGGTCCTTCTTGAAAAACATCCTCAGCCCCATTGGGACACCCACTCCGCAGGACTGCCCTCAACCTGGCCCAGCCAAGAAGGAAAGACAGTGCTTTGCACCTGACAGGTGAGCAGAGCACAGCCGTCGCCAGCTGGCTCGGTCATCGTCGAGGCCGTTATGCCGAACAACGGCAGCGTCTTGACATGACATTTCACGCTCACCGCTGTCGCAGCCTTCGTTTGCGCCCCTGCGACCTCGACCTTGCATTCGCAATCGCGCGAGTGAAACAAATCGATCTGCGGAATGACGGCAAGGCGGCGGAGGACAAACGCCCGGACAGCAGCATCGCTGCACGTCTGCGTGGCGGCGAGCCTGCAGGTCTCGGCCGCTGCAGACTGCATGACGCAGCGGTCGTACAAGAGCACCGCCGGCTGCAAAAGCAACCCGAACAATGCGAAGACCACAGGCAGAGCAAAGGCTGCCTCGACCGTCGCCTGTCCGCACTCACCTGCAACGCGAGCAGATGCGCGCTCAATAAAGCAAGGCATCGACGACACCGCCCTTGGCCTCAAGCTCATGGCTCGCGTGTTCGTAGGCTATCTGGGCAAAGCCACCCTGCGAGCCAAAGCGCCAAAGCGCCCCGCACGCCGCTAGAATCACGACGAGCACTACGCCTATGGCCGCATACTCCACCGAAGCCTGCCCCAGCTCTCCGCCACAAAACGACATGGCGGCACCTACAGCCCGTTGATGCCGTCGGATATCGCCGTCCAAAGCTCTTGGATTTTGCCCTTGAACGCGGCGATTGCGATCATGGCTATAACAGCCAGCACTCCAACCAAGATTGCGTACTCCGTCGTACCTTGGCCGCTTTGGTCCGAATGCTTGAGTCTATAGGCAAAACTCACAAGCGCCACATGCATCCTCAAAGCCAACTCATTCATCGTCTAGCTCCTCTCAACACCGTAGGCGCGCATGCCAACGCGGCGCCCAAAACAACACTTGTTTCATCGTCAATGCCCCATGAACTGCAAGAGCATGGGGCCCATCACCATGAGCAGCATGGCCGGCAGAATGCACACCCCTGTGGGGACGAGCATCTTGACCGGAGCCTTTGCCACGTTGCGCTCGATTTGCGTCTTGCGGCACTGCCTGAGGTCTGCGGCAAGCTCCCTGAGCATCCCAGCAAAGGGCGCGCCCTGCGACACAGCACGCGCAGCGGTGTCGCTAAAGCGCTTGACCAAGGGCGAGCCCGTCTCTTGAGCAAGCCTCGCCAGTCCCTCGCTTCGTGTGAGCAGGGCATGCTCCCATTGACTCTTCGCCGCTGCGGCCCTGCGCGATAGTTCGTTGTCAAAGCGCTGGCAATAAAGACCCAACGCTGCGTCAAACGACAGCCCCGCATCGATACCCATCGCAACGACGTCGCAGAGCATGTCCAGCTCGCACTCGCAGCAAGCGCGCACATGCTGCGCGCGGCGGCGTTCAAAGTACGCGGGTGCCTTCTTTGCGGCTGCAAAACTCAGCAAAAGGCACGGCACAAGCAGCCAGGCGCTAAAGGCAACAGCGGCCATGCAGCTTGCCGCGGCAAAGAGTGCAAAGAGCAGCATCGGATCCTCGAGCGCCTGCGCAAAGGTCAACTTGGATCCCCCACGCGCCCGCTTTGCCACGCTGCGGTGCTGCCAGGCAGCCTGCGCCAAGAGAAACCCCGCGCAGGCGGCGAGTGCAAGCGTTAAAGCGAGCAGCACGACAGTCATGTCAGCCACCTGCCCCTACGTCCACCGCCATCGACCTCCTTACCAAGACGACGCCTGCAATCTCCAAAAGCGCTGCCATAACGAGCAAGGCAATGCCAAAAACCGACTCGAAGAACTGTCCCAAATAACCCGGCGACACAAGCGACAGCAACACGAGCACCACAACGGGCATCAGCGCCACGACGCGGGCCGACAGCTGCGCCTGGGTCGTCTTGGTCACGAGCTCTTCCTCCAAATCGGCGCTCTGCTGAAGCATCTGCGAGACACTCGCGAGGATCTGGCCCAACGTACCCCCGCAGCGATGTTGAATCTCCATAGCCACGACTAGGCAAGAGAACTCGTTTCCCTGCGTCCTCGCGCGAAGCCCCTCCATCGCCTCGTCAAAGCTCTTGCCGGCCCTGATATCCCACACGGCGCGCCTGAGTTCCTTTAACGCAACGCCCGTGCTGTTTTTTGCCGCGTACTCCAAAGCCTGCTGCAGCGAGCCACCGGAATCCAAAGAGATGCACAGCAGGCGTATGGCCTGCGGGAGAGACTGCCTCAGCTCGCGCTTGCGGCGTGCGCTCCGCATCGCCGCAAGCGCGGCGTCCAGCCTCGGTATTCGCGTCATCGCAGCGATGGCTGTCGCACGAAGCAGGTCTGCAATATCGTCGAAGCTCGGGAGCTTTCCTTGATGGGCCGCTCGGTAGCGCGCCAAGCGCTCTGCGCCACACGCATAACCCCACACGCCAACCTTCATCCCGGCAAAGCCCGCGCAAACCAAAGACGCACCCAATGTCAAAACACCTGCTGTGTCCATGCGCTCACCTCGCCTTGCGTCGCAAAGCCGTCGAGCACAAGCTCGTCAAGCCAATCGGGCGGCCTCTCCCACACATAACAGCGTTTGGCCTTGTCCCAGCGCACCACCACGTCGTAGGGAAACCTGCTGCCCTCGTCGTAAAAACCACGGCGCCGGGAGACCACCTGCGTTACCCTCCTACCGCCTCCCAGAACACGGTCTTGTTGGACGATCACGTCCAGCGCGCTTGTCACCTGCTCCTCGATAACGGTGACGGGCAGGTCCATCCCGTAGCGCACCATCGTCACCAACCGGGCGATTGCCTCGCGCGGGGACCCCGCATGAAGCGTCGTCAAGCTACCGTCATGGCCCGTGGTCATGGCCTGCAGCATATCCAGCGCCTCGTCACTACGACACTCGCCGACGATGATGCGGTCGGGACGCATGCGCAAGGCATTGACCACGAGCTCGCGGATCGTCACCTCACCGCTGCCCTCTGCATTTGCCATGCGCGCCTCTATCCTCACCACATGGGGATGCGTGTCAAACTTGAGCTCGGCTGCATCCTCGATGGTGACGACGCGCTCGTCATGGGGTATCTCGCGTGAGAGCGCATTGAGCAGTGTGGTCTTGCCGCCGCCGGTGCCCCCGCACACAGCGATGTTCTTACGCGACCTTACGCACCAGGCCAGAAGCTTTGCGATAGGCTCGCTCATGCCGTCCATATCCACCAGCTCGCCAAGAGAGTACGAGCGCTGCTTGAACTTACGGATCGTCAAAAGTGTGCCGTCCAAAGACACGGGTGCGATGACAACGTTCACGCGATGACCCTGCGGCAACCTCGCGTTGACCAGGGGTTGCTGCTCGTCCACGCGCCTGCCCAGCGGCGAGATGATTCTGTCGACCACCATCCTCAGTTGCTCTTCGCTGTCAAAGCCGCCGTCTGCCCGCTCCAACTTGCCCGCGCGCTCAAAGAACACGTTGGCTGCACCGTTGACCATGACCTCGGTGACGCTGTCGTCTTCAAGCAGCGCCTCAACGGGCCCTAAGCCCACAATCATGTCCACCGTCTCTTCCACGAGCTGCGCCAAGATGCCGCTATCACTGTCTCCTGCGACCCCAGCCGCCGCGGCCACCTGCCCCACCAAAACGCAAAGCTCCTCTTTGGCGCGCTTGCGGTCCAAAGAGGCAAGCTGCGCCAAGCGCTCACTGGGCACGCGCTCGTAGAGTTGCTCACGCAGCTGCTCCTTGAGCTGCAATCTGCGCCGTGCCGCCTCGTCTTGAACCGCACCCGAGCCCTGGCCTGCCACCGCACGCTCTGTGAAGTCGGCAAGCTTCATTTGAAGAGACCCTTCTTGCGAAACTCCTCCAAGTCACAGGCGATACCCACGCGAGGCAAGACTGCTTTAAGCAACATGCTCGTCGCAGCCACAACAGGGTTTCCGGATTGCGCCAGCTCGTCAAAGTCGCCACAGCGCAGCAGCTCTTCAACGACCTCGCGCCCGTCGGGGATGCAATAGGCCTTATCCACGCACAGCGCGCGGGCGATGTCATGCGCGCTGAGCGCGCATCTGCTACTCCAGCGATTGCACACGCCCACCATGCGCGTGCTCGGCACGCCGAGTCTCGCGCACAGCTCGCTTGCCTTGATCGCCGCAGCTACCGACGCCGGTCTGCTATCCGTCATCATCACAAAGACATCGCATTGCAAAAGCAGGCTTGCTGTAAACCCGGACCAATATCCACCTGTATCTGCGATGACAAGCCCCCTGCCCTCCCTGATGCGGTTCAGATTCTGAGCGAGCTCGTCGCTTACCTTCTCTGCCACTTCTGGGAACACCGGCGCCTTGTAGAGGTCAAAGCCCTGCGGGCAACTCACAGGCTTGCAGGTTGCGGGGTCTGCCAAACTCGGGGCGTCGTCATCCACGCCGAGCCAAAAACCCAAATCCCCAAACTGCAAGTCCCCGTCGAGCAGGACCGTGTCCACATCCTGTTGGGCCGCCAAGCACGCCATAAGGAGCGCTAGGGTGCTGCGCCCCGTGCCTCCGCTACCACCAACGACAGCAATGAGCGGGGCGAGCTTTGGCGCCCTGCCCGGCACCTCCTGCGGCACAGCCTCATCGCTGCCTGATTGCACGGCAGCCCTTGCAGGCTCACCTTCGCCCTGCGGCACCTCCTCGGGCGCCTCGCCCGCAGCAGCGCCACAATCAGCCTCTGCATCAAAACCAACCGCCGCATCGGGGCCCTCCGCCCCAGAGCCCTCCGCCGCGGCATCTGCATCGTCCCACGGCAGCTCGACATACGGGTCCATCGCATACGCGTGGTCGTCGATGTCGTAGATGCCGGCTTGTCCGGCATCTACGACATCGTCTTGCGCCTCGCAGCTCGCTTCCTCGCCGCCGCCTACCAAGCACGGGCGCCAACCTTGCGAAAACCCAAAGAACTCGGTCTCCTGTTTGCATTCGGGCATATCTACTCCTCCTCAGCCTGGGTCTGCCCGCCCGGCAAGACCAAGTGGATAGTTCCCTTGCACGAAGCCTCGAGCAGCTCGCTTACGCTTTCCGGCGTCACCGCAAGCGTCACCCACGTAATCGCCTCGGAGCTCTTGGCATCCACATAAGCACTCGTTTCCAGCACCAAAATCTTCTTGCCTAACAAGACAACCTTTCCCTTGGCGGTCTCGACATAGACGTTCACAAACGACCCCGTCTGCACGCTGCCGCCAACAGCCAGCACGTCGTCAGAAGACACACTCACGGCCTCCAACCCTGCTGGGACGTTGATGCGCGCGTTTCCGTCACCGGCACGCGACAGCACAATCGGCTCGCCTTCCTTGATGTCGGCCTGCGCAATGAGCCCTTCCACTTGGTCTGCACTCACGGCCACATCCGCACTGGGAAGCAAGTCAACCAGCCATGTCTCAACCTGCGTGTTGACGTCGGTAAAGACCGATCCAGTCGATATATCCTGCTGAGCCACGACTACCTGGGTTTGCTCTCCGCCAAACTTCTCTATCGCGGCCTGCCGCTTGGACGCAGCCTCGTTGCTCACGGTGGCCGTATAGGCAAAGACCGCGGCAACCGCCAAGACCGCACAGACAATGCCTGCGACAAGTTGTTTTCTTTGAGAGGTCATTCACGCTCCCTTTCATGCGATGTGTGGGAGCGTTTTACTACAGGTGCAACCTGCGTATCCACCTTGGCGTTCTGGTGTTTTGTCCGGAAAAACCAAGAACGAAATCAGACTGATTTTCGGAAAAATTGCCGTATCGCCCGCTCGTAGGCCTGATAAAAGTCAGTCATCTTGGAAGCAGATAATCAGACAGCGGAGCAAAAATTTTGCCCTCAACCACCCCAAGAACACAAAACGGCACATCCCAAGCTCTCTTAAACCATGAAGCTCGCTCAAAAGCAGCTCAAAAAAGCCTCAATACATCGCCAATGGAACAAAATCCACACCCTCAAGCCTCTCCGCAACCCGCAACCAGCACCCAAACTCGCCCCAAAACCCTCCCTCACAGCTCTTCAATCCGCGCAATATATCGCCACCTCGACCACCGCAAACCACAGCACTCAACCCGCAAATGCCCATGTCAGAGCACAAAAAAGGAGCGCCCCCAAAGGGACGCTCCCATATCGCTTGCAATGTCTTATCGCAGCGAGACTACCTCTACCCTAGGCAGCCTGCGCAGAGTTCTTGTTCTCTACAGGCGTGACGGCCTTGGGAGCCGGACGCAACAGCATGAACAGCGCGAAGGCAATGATGACTATGGCCACAGCCAACCCGATGATGTTCACATCGCCGTTGATGGCAGAGCCAATCTGGTAGATGCACAGCGCGACGCAGTAGGCGTAACCGCACTCGTAACCCACGCTAGCCCAGAACCACTTGGCGCTGCCCTGCTCGCGGCGAATAGCGCCCATGGCGGCAAAGCACGGTGCGCACAGCAGGTTGAAGAACATGAGGCTGAGCGCCGCGGGGATAGTGTAGGCAGCCGCGAGGTTGGCCCACAGGCCGTCGCCGCCGGCGTACAGGACGCCAAAGGTACCCACCAGGTTCTCCTTGGCGATAAGACCAGTGACAGCAGATGCGGTCGCCTGCCAATCGCCCCAACCCAGAGGAGCGAAGATGATGCAGATTGCAGAGCCGATGGCCGCCAAGACGGAGTTGTTCATGTCCTCGACCATGCCAAAGCTGCCGCCCTCAACACCAAAGTTGGAGAGGAACCAAATCAAAACGCAGGACAGCAAGATGATGGTGCCGGCCTTCTTGATGAAGGACCAGCCGCGCTCCCACATGCTGCGCAGTAAGTCGACAAAGCGCGGCAGGCGGTACTCGGGTAGCTCCATGACAAACGGGGTGTCGTCGCCCTGGAAGGGCTTGGTCTTCTTGAGCATGATGCCAGAGACGATGATGGACGCAATGCCCACAAAGTAGGCGAGCGTTGCAATCGCGCCGCTGCCACCAAAGAACGCGCCTGCAAAGAGCGAAATGATAGGCAGCTTGGCCGAGCAAGGCATGAACGTCGTGGTCATGACCGTCATGCGGCGTGCCGATTCAGACTCGATGGTACGCGTGGACATAATCGCGGGGATGCCGCAGCCTGTGCCGATGAGCATGGGGATGAAGGTCTTACCAGAAAGCCCAAAACGGCGGAAGATGCGATCCAGGATAAAGGCAACGCGCGACATATAGCCGCAGCCTTCCAAGATAGCCAGCAAGAAGAACAGGATGAGGATCTGCGGGACAAAGCCCAAAACAGCGCCCACACCTGCGACGATGCCGTCCAAGATCAAGGCGTTGAGCCAGCCGGCCACGTTGGCCGCGTCAAGCGCATCGCCGATGAGCGAGGGGATGCCGGGAATCCAGATACCGAAATCGGCATGGTCGGGCTCTTCTACCTCGAGCGACTCGGCAAAGACAGCCGGGGTGACCTCAACGGCCTCGTCCTCGAGCAGCTCGCCGGTCTCTTCGTCCTCGGGCACGTAGGTTGCCGTGACGCCTGCAGCAGCGGCCTCCGTCTCAAAGGCGGTAAGCGTCGCCTCGTCAAAGTCTTCCTCGTTGTCGATTGCTTCTTGCATATCGGCAGCGGAGGCAACACCGGCCTCGTCGGCAGCGGCGACGTATTCCGCGATGCAGGACTGGGCGGTGCTGTACTCGCCGTCAGCCTCGTCAAAAGCTGCCTGGGCGCCGTCAACCTGCACGATGGGCGACGGATCGAGGTACCAGCCGTCGCCAAAGACGCCGTCGTTGGCCCAGTCGGTCGCAACGCCACCGACGGTGGAGATGGCGATGTAGTACACCAAGCCGATAATCACGACAAAAATCGGCAGCGCCAGGATGCGGTTGGTGACGATGGCATCGATGCGCTCGGAGACAGACTTGCCGCTTTGCTTGCGGTCGTAGACGTCTTGGATGAACGACGTGATGTTCTTGTAGCGCTCGTTGGTGATGATGCCTTCTGCGTCGTCGTCATAGGCAGCCTCGGCCGCGGCGATGATATCGCTCACCTGATCGGCGATGCCCAGCTCATGGGTTGCTTTCTCGTCACGCTCAAAGGCCTTGATGGCAAAGTAGCGGCGCTGCTGGGCAGGGACGCTGGCGGGCAGTTTGCCTTCAATCTGCGAGAGATAGGACTCCAGCTCGGCCGTAAAGGTGACTGGCGTGGGGCAAGCTTTGTCCTTTGCAGCCTTGACGGCGGCGCTAGCGCAATCCTCGATGCCGTCGCCCTTAAGGGCAGAAATCTCCACAACGGGCACGCCCAACTGCTTGGCAATCTCATCGGACTTGACGGTGTAGCCGCGCTTCTTGACGATGTCCATCTGGTTGAGGGCAACCACGACCGGTACGCCAAACTCCATCAGCTGCTCGGTCAAATACAGGTTGCGCTCGAGGTTAGTCGCGTCAACGATGTTGATGATCGCATCCACGTCCCCATGAGACAAAAACTCGCGAGCGACGACCTCTTCTTTGGTGTACGGGGATAAAGAGTAAATGCCCGGCAGGTCGACAATCTCTACATCGCCTTGCCCTTTGAGCTTGCCCCCCTTCTTCTCAACCGTAACGCCCGGCCAGTTGCCCACGTACTGGTGGTTGCCGGTGAACTGGTTGAACAAGGTGGTCTTACCGGAATTGGGGTTGCCCACCAAGGCCAGTGTCAAAGCCATTCCCTTTTCCTTTCTGCATTCGACTCGGTTCAAAAAGTAAGGTGTTGCTAACTTATCGCCCAAACAAAGGGCGCACGACGGCGCCCTTCATCAGGAGATGTATGCAGTTTGCTAGGCGACTTCAATCAGATCTGCATCAGCCTTGCGCAGCGTGAGCTCGTAGCCGCGGACGTTAAGCTCGATGGGATCGCCCAGAGGAGCCACCTTGGTGACGGTCACCTCGATGCCCTTGGTGATGCCCATATCCATGATGCGGCGCTTGACGGCGCCATTGTCGTAAAGCTTGGTCACGGTTGCGCTCTTGCCGGTCTCTATCTGTGAAAGCGTCATCTCTGCTCATCTCCTACCATGTTTAGTTGGCGCTTATTTGGCGCTGTTAGCCTTTGCTAACCGGCAGTGTAAACCACAGCTAACTTTGTCGCAAGCGTTAAAAAGAACAGATTGGCAACCAATACGCCGAACGGCATGCGCCCGCAGCACGCCACCCTCAGCCGCACGTCAACCTGCGCCCGCAGGCAGCGCTAATCCTCCAAATCAAAGAGGCTCAACATGTCGGTCTCCTTCATAGGCAGGCCCGACGAAGGCAGGCTCGTCGCCCTAAAGCCCTCCACCGATGCCGTTTTGCCCAAGAAGTCCTCGGCCTTGCCCACCATGGTGACCGTACGGCTGCCCTTGGGGGTAAAGGCGCGCACGCCCTGAGTGTTGTTGGTGGTCTTTGTCTTGAGTAGCGACGTGTTGAAGTTGAGCAAGCGGCCGTCGCTTGAGACGAGCGCGATATCGCGGTCCTCCTCGAGCACGGTTGCAAAAAGCAGCTTGCTGCCGCCGTAGATAGCGTTCTTGAGTTTCTTGCGGTTGGTTTTGGTGGCGTAGCCAGACAAGGCGACACGTGCCACGCGGCCGTCCTCAAACGCAAAGAGCACATCGGCCTTGTAATCGCCTGGGTCAATCACCCAGGTCACGTTCTCGTCGGGGGCCATCTCCAAATCGGTGGCCAAGAACGAGCCGAGCTGCGCGGACTTCGTATCCTCAAACTGCGCGACCTTGCATTTGTAAACTTGGCTTTGATCGGTAAAGACCAGCAGGTCGTGAGTATTGGACGACGCAAACTCAATGAAGGGTTCGTCGCCGTCTTTATACTTGAGCGTGGCGGCTTTGCGCAAAACACGATCGGTCATCTTCTTGAGGTAGCCCTGACGCGACAGCATCATGGTCACCGGGTACTCCTCCACCTGCGGCTCGAGGTCTATCTCGACCACCTCTTCCGGGCTTACCAAGCCCGTCTTGCGCGGGGTGACATACTTCTTGTTCACAGCGGCGAGCTCGTCGCGAATGACCTTCTTGATCTTCTTCTCGCTGGCTAGAGTGGCCGTTAGCTCGGCGATATCTGCCTCCAGGCGCTCGATATCCTTGGTGCGGTTGAGGATGTACTCCTCGTTGATGTTGCGCAGCTTAATCTCTGCTACGAACTCGGCCTGCACTTGGTCGATACCAAAGCCCTTCATCAGGTTGGGGACGACCTCTACCTCGAGCTTGGTCTCGCGGATGATCTTGATGGCCTTGTCGATGTCGAGCAAGATCGCCTCTAGGCCATGCAGCAGGTGAAGCCTGTCGCTCTTCTTGCCTAGGTCGAAGGTAATGCGCCTGCGTGTAGACTCCACGCGCCACTTAACCCATTCCCCTAAAATCTCGCGCACACCCATGACGCGCGGATAGCCGTCTACCAGCACATTGAAGTTGCAGGAGAAAGAATCTTGCAGCGTTGTGGTCTTGAAGAGCTTGGCCATGAGCTTCTCTGGATCTGTGCCGCGCTTGACGTCGATGGCGATGCGCAAACCGGAGAGGTCCGTCTCATCGCGGATGTCTGCAATCTCTTTGACCTTGCCCTCTTTGGAGAGCTTAACGATGCGCTCGATGATGATGTCGGTCTTGGTCGTGTAGGGGATTTCATAGACCTCGATGATGCGCTCACTGGGCAGATAGCGCCAACGCGAGCGAATCTGGAAGCTGCCCGTGCCCGTGTTGACGATGTGCTCCATCTCCTCGCGGCGATAGATAATCTCTCCGCCGGTAGAGAAGTCCGGCGCGGGCATGTACTCGAGCAAGTCGCAGTTTGGATCAGACAAGAAATGCATGGTGGCCGTGCAGACCTCGTTGAGGTTAAAGCCGCAGATATCCGATGCCATGGCCACGCCGATGCCCTTATTGGCAGACACTAGGATGTTGGGAAACGTCGTGGGCAGAAGGCGCGGCTCCTTCATAGCGCCATCGTAGCTGTCCATAAAATCGACCGGGTCTTTATCGATGTCCTTGAAGATCTCTGCGCAGATGGGCGCAAGCTTTGCCTCTGTATAGCGGCTGGCCGCGTAAGAAAGATCGCCCGAGTAGTACTTGCCAAAGTTGCCCTTGGACTCCACGAAGGGCGTGAGCAGAGCCTCGTTGCCTGTGGCCAGGCGCACCATCGTCTCGTAGATGGCGGCGTCGCCATGCGGATTGAGCTTCATGGTTTGACCCACGATGTTGGCGCTCTTTTGACGTGCGCCGTTGAGCAGACCCATCTTGTACATGGTATAGAGCAGTTTGCGGTGCGAGGGCTTGAAGCCGTCTATCTCTGGGAAGGCACGCGAGACGTTGGTGCTCATGGCGTAGGGCATGTAATTGACTTCAAGCGTCTGCGTGATGGGCTGCTCCACGACCTCTGAGTGCAGGCCGATGACGTTGGGGTTGTCTACGCGCTTGCTCTTGGTCTCTTTCTTGGTCTTCTTTGTTGCCACGGTTTATCCTCGCTACGTTTTGCTTGCTGTTTGTGAGGGTTGCGCCGCCGTCACGCTGCGCAACCGCTGGGTGTGCGCATGTCTATTGCAGGTCGAGCTGGTCGAGGTACTCCTTGCCGTGCTCGGCGATGTGCCTCTTGCGGCCCTCGTCGTCGTTGCCCAAAAGCAGGTTAAACATCTGCTCCATAGTGGCCACGTCCTCTGGCTGGACCTTAATCAGGCGCCGCGTCTTGGGGTTCATGGTGGTGAGCCACATCATATCTGGGTCGTTTTCACCAAGACCTTTGGAGCGGTTGATGCTGCATTTTTGATCGCCTATCTCTTTGAGGATGTTGTTCTTTTCCAAGTCTGTATAGGCAAAGTACGTCTTCTCTTTGCAGTTAATCTCATACAGCGGAGACTCAGCGATGTAGACGTAGCCCTCGTTGATGAGCGTGGGCACCAAGCGATAGAGCATGGTGAGGATGAGGGTGCGGATGTGGTAGCCGTCGACGTCGGCATCGGTGCAGATGATGACCTTGCTCCAGTTGAGGTTGTTCAAGTCAAAGGTGCCCATGTTCTTCATGCGCTTGTCTTTGACCTCTACGCCGCAACCAAGCACGCGCAGCAGATCCATGATGATGTCGCTTTTAAAGATGCGCGGATAATCCTCTTTGAGGCAATTGAGAATTTTGCCGCGTACGGGCATAACGCCTTGGAACTCTGCGTCACGAGAGGTGCGGATGGCGCCTGCCGCAGAATCGCCCTCTACGATGTAGATCTCTCTGCGGTCTTTATCCTTTGAGCGGCAATCGATGAACTTCTGCACGCGGTTGGCCATATCGGTCTTTTGCTGCAGGTTGGTCTTGATGCTCTGGCGCGTCTTTTCTGCGTTCTCGCGCGAGCGCTTGTTGATGAGCACCTGCTCCAAGATTTTGTCTGCCGCGGGTTTGTTCTCTATGAGGTAGGTCTCCATGCGCTCTTTGAAAAACGCCGTCATGGCCTGCTGGATAAAGCGGTTGCTGATGGCCTTCTTGGTCTGGTTCTCATACGAGGTCTGCGTGGAGAAGCAGTTGGTGACGAGCACAAGGCAGTCCTGCACGTCCTGCCATTTGATGGAACTCTCATTCTTGTTGTACTTGCCCTGCGCCTTGATGTAGGCGTCGATTGCGCTGGTGAGGGCGCTGCGCGCGGCCTTCTCTGGTGAGCCGCCGTTTTCCAGCCAAGACGAGTTGTGGTAGTACTCCTGCATCTGGAAGGTGCGCGAAAAGCACAGGCACGCGGTGATCTTGACGTTGTAATCCGGGAGGTCATCGCGATCGCGGCCACGGCGATCTGCCTGGATAAAGAAGGGCTCTGTGAGGTAATCTGCGCCCACCTTCTCAAGCACGTAATCCTCGATACCCTTGGGGTAGCAGAAGTCCTCCTCTGTGAAGCCGTCTTCTCCCTCTATGCGCAGGCGGAAGGTGACGTTAGCGTTAACGACGGCCTGGCGGCGCATCGTCTCACGGTACCAGTCGTGCGGGATGTCGATGGAGGTAAAGACCTCGAGGTCTGGGCGCCATTTGATGGTGGTGCCAGTGCGCGGATCATCACACGGCTCTACCTGCAAGGCCTTCTTTTTAGCGCCGATGACCTTGCCCTTCTTAAAGTGCAGCTGGTATTTGTTGCCGTCGCGCCAGACGGTGACGTCCATATACTCTGACGCGTACTGGGTAGCGCAGGAACCAAGGCCGTTGGTGCCTAGAGAGAAGTCGTAATCGCCGCCTTGGTTGTTGTCATACTTGCCGCCGGCGTACAGCTCGCAAAAGACAAGCTCCCAGTTAAAGCGCTTTTCTGCCGAGTTCCAGTCCAACGGGCAGCCGCGGCCATGGTCTTCTACTTGGATAGAGCCGTCTGCAAAAGCAGTAAGCGTGATGAGATTACCGTAGCCTTGGCGTGCCTCGTCGACTGAGTTTGAGAGAATCTCAAACGCGGCGTGGGCGCAGCCGTCAAGGCCGTCTGAGCCAAAGATGACGGCGGGCCTGAGCCTTACGCGCTCCTCGTCTTTAAGCTGGCGAATGCTGTCGTTGCCATACGTAGCCGTGTTTTTTGCCATATCCGTTCTTTCAATGGTCGTCTTCTTGAGCGGTAAAAGCCGCTTTGCAAAGCCATCCCGGCGCAGCAGGCGGCACAACCGCAAAGGGCTGCTAGCGCAAAGATGAGGGAGTTCACTCGGTTTGCAGACTTTACCACATTGCCTGCAGGCACCGGCAAAAGCGACGCTAAATTGTCAAACAAACGTTCGGGTGCTTTTTAGAGCGTTAAGGTTGGAAAACGCAGTGATTTTGCCGATTTTTGGGTTGGAAAACGCAAGCAAATCCGCGTTTTTGTGGGTGGAAAACGCAAGCAAATGGGCGATTTTGTGGGTGGAAAACGCAGAAATGGCTGGTCAACGCAGGGATCGCTATCGAGGCAACGCGCGTGGGGGAGCCAACTTACCCGCTCATGCTGAGCGAGAATCGCTCATCATTCAAGTTCTAGCAGCCTGAGCAGGCGGATTTGGGGTAGAATAGCGCCCCACGGGCGATTGGCGCAGCGGGAGCGCAGCAGTCTTACACACTGAAGGCCACTGGTTCGAACCCAGTATCGCCCACCACCGCATCATCGCAGGTCAGCACGCAAGTGCTGGCCTGTTTTCGTCTCTTCCAAGCTGCCATTCCAGGCTTGTCAGTTGACAGAAATCCGACGCGTTACACTGAAGTTTGACTAAATCCGACGCAAAAATCCAACACTGCAATAAGAAGCGAGTCATGGCGCAGGCAGTGACCTAGGGCGAGAGCGGCTCCACCGCCAGCTACTACTACGGCCCATTGCAACCGTAGCTAGTGCCCGCCGCCGCGCTCCGTACTTTGCGTACTGTTGGGAATCCCATCCAAATCTAGTAGCCGCTTGATATAGAACCTCGAGTTTTCATTAGCTTAGAATTTCTGCTCGCCGAGCAGCCATCTAGGTAGGTCGAGAATCTGGACGCCTTCATTTGTGTATGCATCGTGCCTCGTACGGGCGATAAGGATTTTGGGGCAAGCGTCTCTAATTGCAAGAAGCGGAGACAGCTCCCGCTCGAGTGTCTTTTGCGTGCTGATATCGTCGCTTACCTGGATATAGACGAGTTCGGAACCCTTCTTCGCAACGAAATCAATCTCTTTCTGGTACAGCTTGCCAACGTATACCTCCCAGCCGCGCCTTAGCAGCTCGAGGAAAACCATACCCTCGTACATGCGGCCCCAATCCATGTTGCGCGTTCCTAGTACCGCATAACGCATCCCCGAGTCGCATATGTAGTGCTTTGCCTGGGTAGTTAGATACTTCTTTCCCTTGATATCGTAGCGCTGCGCCTCATAGAAAACGAATGCATCGCGCAGATACGACATGTATCGCCTGATAGTTACATGGCTTGTAGCAACGCCGTTCGCGTCGAGTACGTTGGCGATGTTGTTCGCGGAGTTGGGATTGCCCGAGTTGTCCATCATGTACTCGGCGAG
>CAYQLX010000007.1:0-5373 GCA_964418305.1 uncultured Coriobacteriaceae bacterium
TGGTCACAAAGTGCGGAACTGGGTACGGAGACGTGCCCTGTTGAGGGAGTTTGTGACCACAAGAGCGTTCCCCGGCGAGTTTTCTGCAGGGTCGATGGTCACAAAGTGCGGTATTGGGCATGGCTTCATGCCCAGTTGAAGGGGTTTGTGACCATCCAAGCCGTGAATCGAGCTAAAAGCGCGCCGATATGGTCACAAAGTGCGGAACCGGGCACGGAGACGTACCCAATTGAAGGGGGTTGTGACCACGCAGCTGCCATCCCTGCTGCAAAAGCAGCGAACCCGGCGAATTAGCTCGCCGGGCTCGTCTCTTGCCTATCGACTCTCCCCTACTTGACAGTCACTTTCTTGCCGCTGTTGGCCTTGGCAAAGTAGCGCTTATACTTCTTGAGCTGCTTGGCGTTGACCTTCTTACCCTTATAAACCTTGACCTTAACGAGCTTGACCTTGCTCGACTTGAGGCACTTCTTGACACCCTTCTTGGTGAGATAAGGGCTCTTGACGACGACCTTAGTCACCTTGGTGCCCTTAAACACCTTGGCCTTGACCTTGCAAACCTTAACCTTCTTGCCGTTAATCTTAATCTTGGCGGGAATGGTCACGGTTTTGAGCGACTTCTTATTGACCTTGGTCAGCATGAGCTTGCCGCTTGCAAGTGTATAAGTGCAATGCTTGTAGACCACGCTAGTGACTTGGTCGCTGGGCGTGGGATCTGGTTCTGGGTCGGGCACAGGAGTGGGATCCGGTTCCGGATCAGGCGTGGGCTCTGGATCGGGAGTAGGCTCCGGGTCCGGCGTAGGCTCCGGGTCCGGAGTAGGTTGCGGGTCATCGCCACTGTCATCGTCGCTATCACTGTCAGGCAGCTTGTAGACAGCACGCAACACGACGTTGGAGTCGGGCATGGTAAAGCTGGTCTTTACCTCGGAGGCACTACCCGTAAACTTCACATCTCCAGAGACCACAACCCACTTGTCAAACTCCAGCCAGCTAGGCACGCTAGCCTCGATATCGACCTTATCGCCTGCATCGGCGGTAGTCGCAGCTTCCTTGTTAGAGTCTGCGGTATACGCCTTGCCGCCTGTGACCTTGAGGTTGTGCTTGGTCTTGAAGGTGTAGTTGTAAGCCGCGACGGCCGTGTCAACAGTAGTGGTGGTGGCTTGAGCGTCGTCTTGGCCCGCTGCAGTGTACTCAAGCGTCGCATAAACGAGCAGCGTGCAAGTTTTATCCACCGTCACCTTGTCGCCATCAGCGGCCGTAAAGTCGCCCTTATCAACCTCGCTGGCCTTAGTGCCCTGATCGGCAACGTAATAGTGATAAGTAACCTTGCTGGGGTTGTCCCAATCCGTGTTCTGGCCAAAGCTCACATCGGTGGCCTCGTAGATCTTGCCATAGGTGCTTGCCACAGGAGCGCCACGCTGCGCCTCAACCGTAAAGCTGCGGCTCACCTCATGGCTGGAAAAGACAGCATCCACAAAGCTGCCCGTTACCTTAAATGTGCTCTCAGTCGTCTTGACGTCTGACGTCTCCCACATAACGACTGCGCTCAACGTGCTGCCATCCTTGGTGCTGTACTCAACCGTAGTCGGCAGATAATCCGCATACCCGCTGCCGTTGCTGCCGTAGAGCGTGACATCGTCGAGCTGCGTGGTAAGCGCGTCGAAGCGCTTATCGCTTTGAGCAGGAATCTCTGCAGTCAAGGTCTGGGTGCCCGCGCTCTCGTCAACCGTAAGTGTTCCCACAACGCCGTTGACTGCCGCGGTGGTCGTAGAACTGATAAGGCAGCCCAAACTAGAGCTGTTGAGCTTAGTGGTGATGGTGACCTTGTCGGAGTCGCTAGCTGAGGTATCCCAGCTGACCTTAACGTCCTGGTTAGCAACCTTCGTCACGTCTTGCACCTGCGCAGAGTCCACGAGCTTGCAGGACTCGAGCTTGCTTTCAGTAACGGTGGAGCCGCTCTTGGGCACTGCCACCTCCACAGCAATCGCGCTGGCCTTGGGCTTGTACTTGGCAGTAAGCTCAACGGCTGCTTCGGACTTGGGCACCGTGAGGCTGTTGTTATCGCCTTCCGTAACGCCATCAGGCAGCGTATCCCAGCCCTCGAAAACCCAGCCGTCGACCTCAGGAGCTGTAACCGTAACGGAATCCGTCTCGTCAAACGCGGTCTCGGTATAGGAAATAACGGCGTTACTCTCGTCGCTCATGTTGACGCATGAGACCTTGACCTTGTTGGTGGCTTCCGGTTTGGTGTAGGTCACCGTGAACTGGAGCGTGGCAGACGTCCCGTCGCCAGTGACCTTGGTATCAGTAACGTCTCCGTCGCCAAAGCCAACCGTGCCTATGAACGTGTTGAGCGTCACAGTATCGGAGCCTGCAATACCCAGACCGTAATCCTCAAGCAGGGATGCGTTGAGGACGACCTTATAGGTGCTCTTCCTGGTTTTCTCGTTACAGGCGCCTTCGCTTTTGTCCTCGTCTGCATTAGGGATGGAGGCCTTGGTCGCCAAGACACTGGCAGGCACGGTGATCTTGTTGCCGCTAGCAGTGGTAATCACCAGCGAGTTAATCTTGACCGATTTATTCTGGTTGCCGAGCTTGTTCCACTCGCTGGTCGCATCCAAGAGATTAATCGTGACGTCGGTGATTTGATCGCCGTAGACAGCCGTGACCGTAGTATCACAAGCGTGCATCCTGAAGCTCACTGAGCCACCATAAGCCTTGAGATACGTGTTCCAGCCATCCTTTGCCTCTATCTTCCAAGCGACGATGGTCTGGCCGGTTGGAGCGTACCTAGCGTAATCGCTGGTGTTCAAAGTAAACATATTATTCTGGCTATAAGGCTTCCACGTCGTAACGCCATTGGTAACAACGTCCAAGTTAAAGGTCGATATCTGGGTCGAATCCAAGTAGAGGTAGCCATCCTTCTCCACGACATTGCAGCTTGCAAGGTCGGAGAAGAACGCCTGCTTAAAGGCGCTCGTCTCTTTGAAGTTAGAGAGGAAGTCGAGGTTACCCGACACCTGACGCATCGTCTCGCCGTCGGAGCCGACTGCCGTCACACCAATGCGGCTACCTGCAGCCAGAGCGTTCTCCCCCGAGCCGCCGCAGATGGTCTGCTTGGCGTTGTCGAGGTAAACGTTTTCTATAGCGCGCTCCCTACCCCAGACCGTCCTGATGTTTCTATCGATGACGACCTTGCGCTCGAAGGTAAGGGCGTAGTACTGATCTGACGAGACATAGAGGCCACAGCCGTCTGCGTCGCCGCCGGTGTTGAGCATAATCTCTACATCCCTCAGGGTGCACTCGCTCCTCTTGAGGTAGATGCCTCCACCGTACGAGGCGCCGTTGCCGTTAATCTTGACGTTGTCCACCGTGAGCTTTTGGGTGTAGGCAGTCTCACCGTTGAAGCCGATGCCGCCGCCATACACTCCGACGTTGCCCGTGATGCTGCAGGTGCCGTCGCCCGTGATATTCAGGGAATACCTGCGGCCGTAAATACCGCCGCCGTAGCCACTCGTAGCCAGATTGGCGTAGATGGACGTATTGTTCTTGAGGTTGAGCGTCATCTCGCCGGCACTGCCGATGGTGGAATTGGGGAAGAACGCAAGGCCGCCGCCGCTATAGGTATCGGCCTTATTGCCGCGGATCGAGCAGTTGTCGAGCGTGATGGTCGAGGGATCCATGACGCTGATGCCGCCGCCGTAGCCCGCCGACGTGTTGTCGCGGATCTCTGAGTCCTTGACGTTGAGGGTCGCCTCGTCCTCCAAATGTATAGCGCCGCCGATAAGGTCTGCGCGCACACGGGACGAGTACTCGCTGTAGTAGACGTTGTTCGAGTTTATCGTGCAGTTTTCTATGTTGATGGTCGTGCCGTCGTACCAATCGCAGATAGCGCCGCCAAGCCCATAGGAAAAGTTCCTGAGCAGCTTGCTGTTCTTAATCGTGAAGGAACCGCCGCTAGCATTGTGCATGATGGCGCCGCCGTAATCATTGGCACCATTCTCGCTGAACTCGCAGCCATCGATCGTAAGCGAGCACGTATCATTGATGAAGATGGCGCCACCCTCGTCGGTGGCGTTGTTCTTTAGGAACTTCGAGTCTTTGATCGAGATTTCCCCGTCGCCGTCTAGGTAGATGCCGCCACCGTTGTAACGGGTGCGATTGTCCTCGAAGACCGAGCTATTTTTCACGGTGAGGCTAGTACTGTCTTCGTCGATATAGATGCCGCCGCCATCGCTTACAGCATAGTTATGGGAGATAGTGCTGTTGTCGATAGTAACCGAGCAGTTCTTGTCGCGCACGTAGATGCCGGCGCCGCAGGAGTCGGAGCCGTTGTAGGACACGCTAGATTCCGTAACTATGAGTGTCGAGTTGGCGCCATGGATGGCGATGCCGCCGCCGTTGCCGTAAAGCAGGCCGTACTCGTCGGAGAAATTACCCGCGATGGTAACCCTCAAGAGAGAGACGTAGACGCCTGTCCCCTCCGTGGATATGCCGCCTCCGCCGTATTTGTCATCGCAAAAGCCGCCAGTGATCAAAGCACCCTTGATGGAGACGTTTCCGGTGTCGTCAAGGCGCCAGACGTTGCCGCACTCATAGCGGTAATAAGCCTCCTCGAGGAACCCCTTGTGCTCGGTTGCAGCGTTCTCCTCGGATGTGCCGCCGTCGACGAAGAGTCTGCTGTTCTTCTTGAGGTGGATGGCCTCGCCGCTGCCGTTGCCCACGAGATCCTGGCCGTCCTTTTTGTACTTGCCGCGATTGAGCATATGACCGTGCATGTTGAGACGCAGCGTCATGCCCTCGGGCACCAAGATGCGCCCGGCAGATGCGGTGTTCCAATCCGTGCTCATGTCGATTCTTATGCACTTGACGCTCAACTTGCCGCAAATCTCGACATACTGCACGACGGAGCTCTCGTCATAGACAGATACAGCGCCCTCGCTGTCTATGGGTATAGTGCCAGCCTGATCCGTGAATGCTTGAACGGTGCCGATAGGCGTTGGCGTGGTATCTGCATGCGCGGCGGGCGCCAAGGGCACGAGCATGGCGGCACAGGCAAGCGCGAAGGCGCAAAGCGCGAGCGCAGCTAGGCGATGCAGTTTGGTCGAAGCTTTTGCGGCAAAGTTCATAGATGCTCCTCGGGACTCTCTTTGCGGTAGGCAATCTCTATATTTTACCGCTCCCCAGGAGCCTGATTGCGAGCTTTATAAATGCCCAATGCGCAATACAGGGGGCTTATACAACACCCATGACTAAGGTCACGAAATCCACTGGCTGCTTGCCCATCGCGATGATGCCTCCCCTGCAGCCCGTGCAGTACGTGAGCACCTGATCGCCCTTAATTCCGGCCGCGTATTCTGCCATGAACGCTTGCTC
>CAYQLX010000007.1:5473-8595 GCA_964418305.1 uncultured Coriobacteriaceae bacterium
GCGTCAAAGGCAGGATCGCCGAAGATGGCGCAGCTTTGCATCGTATAGCTCTCGCCGCTGCGGTCTGGCAAGGGAAACTCAGGGTCTGCATCGGCCAGCACCCACACCGACGTCACCTTGTTGTTGGGATACAGCGCCCTGAACCTGGCGATGCAGCTGTTGCAGATGCACACGAACTCGTCTTCTTCTGTAAACTGCGGCAGCTCGCTGCGGCAGCACACATCGAGCGTGCAATCGGCATAATCGTGTTCCAAAACATATGCGCGCAGCTTGTCGCAAGCCTCGGCGGCAAACGCCGGGAACTTACAGCTCGTAACGTAGTACTTTGTCACAGCAACCCCCCTACTCTGTCTGGCTCAACGCTTACGTTACACGCGCCAGAACCGCCAAAGCGCCCAGCGCAACTTGCCGCTATAGCGGTACGCGTTGCCAAAGAAGGCGCGATAGTAGGCCTTGACCTCGTCGAGTTCGTCATCACTCACTGGCTCGGCACCAAAGCAGGCGCGCTGATAGATATCGGTAACGCGCACGAAGTCGATGTCGTGATCTGTGTCGTCAAAGCTCTGCAGCACACGACGCGAACCAAGCGCAAACTCGAGCGGGGTGAGCGATTGCGCTCGGGGGATCTTTAGCCTTCTGAAGCGCTCCAGCAACCACTCGTAGAGCCAAGAAAGTTGTGCGGGGGCGCTTAAAGCAGCAATCCGCGCCAAGCGGCGCTCACGCTGCCGGCGTCTTAGCTTCACTATTACAAACATGACGACTGCGACAGCCAACAGCACCCAAAGCGCCGTGAGAGCCACCTTCTTGAACATAACCGGGTCAAAGGCTGCGTTCCAGTTATCCGGGTCGAGGTTCTCAAGCACCTTGTTTATCGATGCATAGGCCTCCCCCACCGTGCCGTTCTTGTTGTCTTTGTGCTCTTGGTTTTGGTTGGTATTGAGCTGCTGTTCGTTTGTATTGTTGGTGTCTTTATCACTGTCTATAAGCGTATAACCACTTACGCCCATGTACTCAATCGTAGGCTGCGCGTATGTCTCCTGAAACGGTTTGATCGTAAGCGTCGACAAGTTGAGCGGTTGCACCACAGCGTAGTAGAGGCCACAGCCTATGCCCACGCAAGCAGCTGCCATCACCACGCTAAAGACCGTCGCTGCAAGAAACACCGTCTTCTTGGCGCGCTGCGAGCCCATGACCCCGGCGCGATAACCTTGCAGGACAAATAACGCGCCTACACCAGCCAGTGCAGCAAGGCTCACAGCAAATCCGTTTGCCTGCAAGGCCCACTCGCGGAAGAGGAACTGCACGAACGCGCAGCACGTAACGGCCAGTAAGAGCAAGACGACAAGCCCTGTCTTACGGCGCGATAGCAAATAGACAATCACGCTTGTCACCACAAGCACAATGGCGAAGACAACATAATTGCCGGCAACGTCATTGACCCAGCCATCGGCAAAAAGCGGCACCTCCGCGGGCGTTTGCTGCACGCCCCAGGCGATCACAGCCGCTGCAGCAGCAATGGTAAGCACAATGCCAGGTATCAAAGTACGGCGCGAATACGAGCCCAATACCATAGGAACTATCACCAGTGCGCACAGCGCAGCAGTCACCGGGTAATTGGTGCACATGTCTGGGGCGGATTCGAATCCGTATGCGGCAGCTGAAGTAAGCGCGCAGGCTACAACCACGGTCAGCAAGAAATCCGGCAGTGCCGAGCGCATAAACATCGCTATCTGCCCTCTGCCAGCAGGTTTGCCGGCATCGTTGCTTGCCACTTGAGCACGCATGTCGTCATCGTTCCTTTTAGATTTGTCGCTCATCGCCCGCTCACCTCCTTGAGCAGGTCATCGCTTGACTTAACGATGCGATAGACAATCCCCGCCTCGTCAAGCGGGCGCAGCGTAGCGCACCAATCATCTAGCTCGCGGCCCTCAAGGTCTTTGGGGACTATGGCAAACAGCAGCGGAGTTCGCTGGCGCATCTTGGCGCTGATCATGGTCGACACAATCTGCGCATCCAAATTTGCCGTCACCGCCACGAGGTTGTTTTGCCCGTACTGATTGTTGAGTTGTTGGTTAAGCAGCTTGAGACCGGCACCGGCATCGCGCGTATCGGCGCTTATCTGCGGCAGTTGCGACACTATCTCACCCAAGGCATCCTCGTCCCAAGACGTGAGCATCTGCTGCTCACCAGCCTTATCGGTAAAGTGCATCTCGGTGTCCAGGCCCATCTCCTGCGAACACCGGCACACCGATACCGCCGTCTCTACCAACGCGTCGAACATGAACATCATCTTATCGGCACGCGTTTCCTTGGTATAGAAATCCAAGACCACGGCCACACCGGGGCTGCGCGATTCCTCAAACAGGCGCGTAAGGTAGTTCTCACTGCGAGCAGAAAGCTTCCAATGGATGGTCTTGAGCGGGTCACCGGGCACATAGTCACGCACATAAGCGTAATCCACGCTGTCGCTAAACACCGTCTTGGAAGGCCTCGTGGTCTCAAGCTCCGAGTCGTTAGCAAGCTCCAACGTGCCAAGATCGACCACGCGAGGCGTCACTTGTATGGCACGACGGTTGGGATAATCAATCTGCGCGCTGAACAACCCCAGGAAATCTGTGACCACGATGCGCGAGAGCCCAGCAGAATACGTGCCCACATGATCAAAGCGCGCCGTGAAATCGCACTCGTAATCCTCAAACGGCGCAAGTGACAGCGTCGTAGAAATCTCAGAGGCAACGTTGCCAAAGAGATCCGATATGTAGAAGCACAGCTGCATACGCGTGTAGAACAGCGGCGTCTTGTTCTTAAGGCGCACCTTGAGCTTGGAAGCGTCACCTCGACGGCAGTCAAAGACCTGCGAGAGATCTTGGGCTTCTAAGCCGCGCTTAAGCGCTTGGACATAGGCAAAGGCCAAGATTACAGCCACAAGGACAGACAAAAACGGGACCCAACCTACCGGCGTGGCCTTGAAGTTGGAGTCGCCCACAGCAAAGGCCAGAAACAGACACAGCGCAAGGACAACTATGCAGGCAAGCGCCCTGCGCTTGGCATTGTTGCCGGCACTGGCGCGTGCCTTGCGATGGACACGGCGCTGCTTGCCGCCCTCGGAGCGTTTGAAGGAG
>CAYQLX010000007.1:8695-25063 GCA_964418305.1 uncultured Coriobacteriaceae bacterium
GAGCCACGTGGGCTGGCACCACAGGAGCATTCGCGCGCCGTACGCGTGGCAGACACAATCTGGGCGATGTAACGTGCTATAGCCTCGTCAACATGAACCTCCTTGGCAAGGGCACAAGCAGTATTGACGTCTGCGATACTCGCAACGGGACTGATAACTGCCTTGGCCTTCTCTGTGTGGAGCATGACCTTGACCTCTTCTTCCAAGGCGGGATACCCCATGGAGAGTTTGATGATAAAGCGGTCGAGCTGCGCTTCTGGCAGAGGATAGGTGCCGTATTGCTCGATAGGGTTCTGCGTGGCCAATACCATGAAGGGCTCGCTAAGCTTGTGCGTCTCACCGTCGACAGTTACCTGGCGCTCCTCCATGGCCTCGAGCAAAGCAGACTGCGTCTTGGCACTGGCACGGTTTATCTCGTCGGCCAAAACCAAGTTGCTCATGATGCCACCGGGCCTGAACTCAAACTCACGTGTCTTCTGGTTGAAGATTGAGAAGCCGCTCACGTCACTGGGCATGATGTCGGGCGTGAACTGGATACGGCTGAAACCGCAGTCGACACTCTTTGCCAACGCGCTCACAAGCGATGTCTTGCCGGTACCGGGCAAATCCTCCAGCAGCACATGCCCGCGGGCCACAAGCGATATGACGATGAGCTCCACCGCCTCGCGCTTGCCCACGATCACCGTCTCTATGTTGTCTACGATGCCGGTGAGCACCGCGGCGGTCTGCTTTGCTTGGGTTCTGTCGATCATTGGTCATCTCCTCCAAAGACAGGGGCGCACATGCGCATGATTTGGTTGTTATCGTGTGTGAACTCCACCAGTTTGACGCCCACGCCGTAGGCGTCTTGGATGTTCTCGCGTGTGATAATGCTGTTGGCATCGCCAAACTTCATCGGCCCGTAGCGCGTGAAGAGCGCCACATTGGCCCGAGTCATAAAGGCATGGTCGGGATTGTGGGTGATCATGACCACTGCATAGCCCTTGCGTGCCAGCTCGCGCACCTTAGATATGACGCGCACGGCATTGCCGTAATCCAGCGCCGCTGTGGGCTCGTCGAGGATGAGCATCTCTGGTTCTTGCGCCAGTGCGCGGGCGAACATCACAAGTTGCAGCTCGCCGCCGGAAATATCCAAGAAGGATTTGCCACGCAGATGGTAGACGCCCATCTCGCGCATGGCGTTTTCCACGATGTTGTAGTCATGCTTGTCCGGCTGGCCGGAAAGCCCACGACTCTTTCCCACGCGACCCAGCATGACCACGTCGCGCACCTCATAGGGGAAGGGCTGGCTGGCACGCTGCGCAACATAGGCTACCTGCTGCGACAGGCGCTGTGCGCTCCAGCGGGTTATATCCGCACCATCGATGGCGATGCGCCCGGACAAAAGCGGATTCATCCCCAAAATCGTGCGTACGAGCGTGGTCTTTCCGCAGCCGTTGGGCCCAAGGATGCAGCAGACCTCGCCGCTTTCAACCGAGAAGTTAACATAACGCTGCAAGGGTTCTTGGCCCTCATATCCAACGCACACATCGCTCAACGTAAGTTTCAAGGTCTACTCCCACTCGTTCATACACTTGGTAACGACGACTAGAAACAGCGGTATGGCGGCAAAGCTCACCACAGCGCCTATGGCCAGGCCGTCGCCCACAAAGGGGACGAGGTCGGCGATATCGCGACACAGCAAAAGAAAGATCGTGGATATGCCCACGCACCCTGCGAGCTGCTTTTTGAACTCGCAGCCAAACCAGTTGCGCGCGAGGAAGGGCACGACAAGGCTCACCATGCCCACCATGCCCGTATGTACCTGAGCCGCCAAGATCATGATGGCACCGCAGATGAGCGCGACGGCGCGCAAGCGCGTGAGGTTGACGCCCATCATCCGCACCTCGTCTTGGTCGAAGGCCAGCGCGTTCATCTTGCTGCGTAGCAGCCAGACGGGCACGATACTTGCCAAACACGCGACACCCAAGGACAACCAAGACACAAGCGAGGTATCTATAGTGAGCATCTGCGAGATGGTGTAGAAGGTGTTGTAGTGGTCTTCGTCAAAGGCATACAGGGTCACGTACGACACGATGCTACCCAACACAGACGACAGCATGCTGCCGATGAGCACCATAGCCATGATGTCGTAGGACCTGCCGCGACCCGACAGATGCTTGCCGGCCAAGATGACAAAGACAAGTATCGCCGCGCCAAAGCCATAGCAAAGCAGGTAGCGCTCTTTGACCATGGAGGCCGCTGTGGTCCCAAAGACCATAACGAGCACCATAACACCCAAGCTCACGCCACTGGAGACACCCAGCATGCCGGGGCCGGCGATGGGATTCTTGAAGACGTTTTGGTAGAGCATGCCCGAGACGCTGAGCAGCACCGCGCAGATGATGGTGACTACAACCACGCCGGCACGCTGCCACACGCCCCAATAACCGGGCACGTTATCACGTATCCACTCGAGGCTGTGTGCGCTGTAGAGATGGGTGACATCGCCGATGAAGCCGTAGACACGCTCGCCCAACGCGCGGGCAACCTGCACAGGGTCATAAACGGTGTACCAAGCGGTGTAGCTATAATCCTGGCCCGCAGCCCCCATGATGCCCAAAGACAAGTACGCAAGCTCTAGAAGAACCACTAAGCAAAACACGAGCTTGCCTGTGGTAGACCAGCGCATGACCTTGAAGCGTTTATTGGTCTGATCCAAGCCAACCCAAGTGCTTGCAGGTGCAGCGGCGTTAGGGATGTCGCCCACTACGTCCAGCTCATCGATGGTGCCGACGTTGTAGCGTGCTATATCTGCCGCCGTAGAACGCGACTTACCGCCAAAGCCCCGGCGCGAGCTGCGCCTTTGGGTATCGCAACTTTGAGCGTCGCGCTGCTTATCTGAACCCGCCACGCGCAGCACCTCCCCTCAAAACAGTGCCCACGAACACGAAACCGCCCAAAACGGATATGAAGATGCCCACCAGCTGCTCCATGCCGCTACCCACAATCACTGCGAGCAACATATAGGCCGTAAGCACGAAGATGGCACCCATCAACGCAGACGCAGGAAGCAAGACCTTGAAGTTGGGCCCTACGATGCGTCGCGCCAAATGCGGCACCAAGAACCCCACGAACCCTACCATGCCGCAGAAACTCACGATAATCGCCGTAAGAAGCGTAGTAAGGGCAACGGTGACTACGCGCATGCGTTTGACGTCTACGCCCATGGTGCGTACCTCGGCGTCATCAAAGGCCAGAAGCTGCATGCGGCCGGCAAGGCGCAGCATCACAGCGAGCGTGACGACAAACGGAATAACGACGATGAGCACGTCTACCACGCCGTAATTGCGGTAAAACGACATAACCATGAGTTCACGCAGGGCATTGGCAACGGTTCCGCCCGGGTCGGTAGCCATGTAGTAGTACTGGGCGATGCCTATAACGGCTCCCACCACACCTGCAATCATCTGACCGCAGATAATCATAGCGATACCGTTTGAGCCCGCACTGATGAACCGCATGGTCCCCAAGACGACACCCACGACCAAAAGGCAGCCAATAAACGAAGTAATCGCGTAGCCAAACGAGTTGAAGATGGCGCCGAACATATTCACGTTGGCCAAGGCAGTGCTGCCCTGATTGCCCATGAGCAGCTCTGTGGAGCTGAACCCGTTTGCGACAAAGACGATTACGTAGACGGCCATGCCCAGTTGCGCGCCGCTCATCACTCCCAATGTAGAGGGAGTCACGAGCGCGTTGCGAAAGGTTCCCTGGTAAACAGCGCCGCACAAAGCCAAACCGGCGCCAGCCAAAGGCACCATAAGATAGCGAATGACATAAGGCATGTAACTCGTGGGGCCAGTATCCGTGTTGGTGAGCACAGCCATAAGCCCGTTGAGGTTGGTCTGCAAATCGACGATGAACCACGACAGGTTGTAGCCGTTGGAGCTTTGGTAGTAGATGGTGGGCACAATCCCCTTGGGAATGATAAGTGCCACGATGTAAATCACCACAAGCGTCACGCCCATGGCAAACAGCGCCTGTCCACCCGGCATGCGCCTATGCGCCCGGCTACGCGCCTGTGCATAGACGTTGTCGCTTGCAGCGCCGTCGATGCTGATGGGCGCCGCATTGGCATTGGGCGCGGCGGTATCACCAGCTCCAGCGGCCATGGGCACGCTGTCCCCGTTGCTAGCCGCGTCCTGCAATGCCGCATCCTCGTTACGGTCTGTCTGCGTCACAGCGTCAAGTCACCTGCCTTGGCTTCGCTGCTGGCGGCTTCTGTTTGCATGCCGGCGTCGTCACTCCACCCTGCAACAGGCTGCTCGAACACCTCGCGCTTGCGCACGACAAGCATGCGATACAAGGCAAAGGCAATAAGCACGGCGATAAGCAGCGCCAAAAGCCAGATAACGGGGTTTCCCGCAATAGATAAGTACGCTTGGGCCACCTGCTCCTCGTCAGGAATGTCGCTTATGACGCGCAGGTCGTCTTGTGTGATGCCGTTACCAGAGGCAGCGGCTGTCTGATTGCTGGAAGCGGCCGCGGCATTATCGCCGCGAGCCCCCTTTGCCTTTGCAAGTGCCGCCTTGTCAGTATCCGCGCCGGCGCCATTGAGCTTGGCACCACTAGAGTTGATTGGTAGGTTTGCCGAGTCTGATCCGATAGAGCCGTTATGCACCTTGCTGCCATCCAAGTTCGCGGCGCGCGTGCTGGGAACCTGTGCCACGACGATGTTGCCATCGTTGCCGTCCGAGGTATAGCTGGAGAGATTGAAGCTGACCTTACCGGAGCCAGCCTTGACGACAGCGCTCGACTTGAGGTCGCCGTTGGCATCCATCCAGTACGCGCGAACCTTTGCTTTGGAGCTCACAGTGCCCACAGGCACGCTCACAGCCACCTTGCCCAAACCAGAAGCGCTTTCGACCTGCACGCTACCGGCTTTGATCAAACCTCGATAAATAGCGTCTCCTATTACAGATCCGCCCTTTGCCTTGACCTTCTTGAGAAGGTCCGTACTTATATTGTCGGCACGGTAGAGGGAGAATTTGACCATGCTCTTGCCAATTCCTGCATCAGCAGTAAAGCTCGCTTGGTCCACAGACAACTTGGCCTTGAGACCCTCTTGCACCTCGGTTGTGAGCTTGCCATATTGGGCAAACAGCTGTATGTCTGCAATCACAGCATCGGTTGCCAAGTTAAAGGACTCGCCCGTAGAGGTAACCCAACCCTTGAAATACGATCCGTTCTTACTGGGACGCGGCACAGAGACACCGCTTTGCGCAATGGTAGACGAGCCTTTGACCTGCACCGTTTCCAAAACCGTGCTCTGGTCTGAATCTACAAAAGTGACGGTGAGCGTTTCTGTACTGCCGTATACCGCGTATAAATCGAGCGAGGACTTGCCGGCGGCGGCGTTTCCCAAAGACGTGCTGCCCGCAATGTCTACCTGGTTTGCTGCAGGCTGGCTCGACCATCCCAAGAACTTGAGCGTATCCGATTTATCTGCAGGCGTACCCTTGCCACTAAGCGCAAGCGCCTCTTTGACACTATCACTTGCCGTTGCGTCTACCGTGGCGTAGACATCTTGTCCGTCATGGAAGACAACCTGCACCTTCTGATCACCCTTGGTGTAGATGCCGTAGAACGCCATGGATCGTTCGCGCGTATTGACCGTTCCTGTGGACAAAGGCAAATCGTCTGTGTAGACGGGCACCTTGTCTTGAGCGCGCGGCGACCACCCCGCAAAAACGTAATCGACACCGTCTTGCGTAAAGGTATCGCCCAGCTTGACCAACTCTGAGACGCGCTCGTTAATGTCTTCGCCGTAGTCGAAAGTTATCTCGTCACTCGCTGTGTACTTGTACACGCCGTCGACCAGTTGCCAGTAATAGAACTCGAGGTAGGTCTTTGAAACGATCTCCTCAAACAAAGCCGTGTAGCATACGTCTTCGCTCACCGTCGGTAATGCAACGCCGTCTTCGTAGTCGACAACGGCACCATCTTGATCGTCACAAGCAAGATAACCCCTGTGCCACCCGCGCAAGATGTAATCGCAGCCTGTCTTGCCTGCGCGTTTTGACGGGTAAACATTCTTGGCACCAACACTTTTGTCGTACGCAGGAACCTGTCCGTCTTTGAAGACACCGTAATCAACAGCGTAATCCGACTTGAAGGTGACCAGATGCTCGCCTTGGGAAACCCTGGCATAGACGGCTGTGAAAACCACATTGCCACTCGTCACACCAGTAACGTTGTAGTCAAGTACTAGACATTTGCCCAGATCCTGTCCATCTGCGATATAGCTGCCGCCAAGCCCGGACGTCTTCCAGCCTACAAATCGATAACTGTCACCCTTAAAGCTGTAGTCGCCTTGAGCAGGGACGTCTTGGTCAGACCCTTGCTCGATGGTTTGCTTGGCGCGGCAACTGATTTGCACGTCGTCGAGCAAGTCGCCGTCTGTCCCGCGCAGGTTCTCGAAGGTGCACTTGATGTCAAGCGGCATTATCGCGTAGACCGCGTAGTACTTGACGTTGCCCGTGACCGTGACGGCCCCGGCATTAGCTGCAACTTCCGCCTGTGTCGCATGCGGATCAGTAGACCATCCCAAGAAGGTATAACTTTGATCAAGGTGTGTGCCCTTCTTCATGCTTTCAGGGTCGGGCAGATTGACATTGGTACCACTTTGCAGCTGCTCGTAACTTGCCACCTCAAGCTCGCCATTGTAGAAACCCGCAGTGAACAGATCTGTCCACTCAAGCTCACCGTCGTCAGTAGCCTTGAGGTTGTTCTCGCCGTAGGCATCTGCAAACCACGAGGCCTTGAGCTTGCCGGTTCCGCTTACTGCCACCTCACCTTGCTCATTTGCACCCTGCTCGCTACCCAAGCTGAGCGCTTGACCTGCTGCAGGGGTAAAATTCTCGCCCGTCTCAAGCTGCGGGGCGACGATGTCTGCCTCGTCGCCGCCAGACGTGCTAATGGAAACGGTGCCATCCAGCGTGATGTTTGCGGATGCAGCGGCGTGGACGCCCCAAGCACGCTGCTTGCAGTATTTGAGCTGATAGTAAGAGCCCGAGTTGGGAAAGAAGACCGTTTTATCGCCCGTGTAGGTTATGTCATCAAAGAAATCGCGCAAATCTAAGGCCTTATCCTTGATCTGACGCGCGACCGTAGATGCCCCGGAGTTCGCCTTGAGCGTAGCGCCGGTCACGTTCCACGTTGCCTTGTCGTACGCACGCAAGGCGATGGCGTCGCCTTGCGGAGACGACGTACTTACCTGGCCTTTGACAGTGACCTGCGCTGTGTTGGTGTCCAAAGACGCCACGCCATAGGCTGACGGCAGTACCGTGTGCTTTGCCTGTGTAAAGATGAGGTCGGGTTTGCAGTAGTCGCCGCCTTCCTGACCAACCGGCACGGGCTTGGAATACGCCCACGCATACGTGCCGTCAGACAGCGGAATCGACTCCACGTAGTAAACGCGCGAGCCAAAACCGTAGGTGGAATCAGCATCCAACGTGGCGAACTTCTTGAAGCGAGCGTAAATCTCCTTGTAGAGATCACTGTCATGTGGCGGATCTACGCGCTCGAGCGCCATTTCCTTGACGGCGGCCGAGCCGGCACCCGTGGTATAAACATCGCCGCCCAAGTACGACTGCGCAGAACTTTCAACACTTATATTCGCCGAGCTATCTACCAACATGGAAGTGCCCGACGCCACGTACGCGCCGTAAAGATACATCGCGTGGCTGTCGTTACCAGTACCCGCATTAGAGCGCACGCTCACGTTGGTGCCGGCGCCTATGGTCACGCTGCCGCCACTTTGGTAGACGCCGTAAAGCGAGAAGTCCGTTTGGGTTGCATAAGAGCCGGCATAGGCAGACTCGATATTGATATTAGACAGCGTGAGCGTGAGTGCAGACGAGGCCACAGCCTTGTAGCCAGCAGTGTCTTTGAGCGACGAGTCGTCTTTGCCACCCAATAACGCCTTAAGGGTACCGTTGGTAATGGTAATGTCGTTTTTACCGCCTTGGCACGTAAGCGCAGCGCCAGACCCCTTTGCCACTGTATCCACTGTAAGCACGTGACCGCCCAAGTCAAAGGTAATTGATTTGTTCACGGCAACAGGCTCCTTGGTGCTCACATCTGCCGTGAGTTTTACGGTGTCACCGTCTTTGGCGGCTGCTAGTGCCTCTTGCACAGAGGGATACGATGTCTCCCCTATCTGAGCTACAGCGCTGTGCTGCCATGCAATGGCGTTGACATCGGCTGCCGACACGCCCAGCGTCCAGGAACTGTCGTAGTAGCCGTCCGGTGCCGCCTTGAAAAGCGCGACTGCCTGCTGCGCGCCATCTGCGCATGTTGCGAGAACGTTGGAGGGCACCTGCGTGCCTCCCACGCTTATCTGCTGGCCGTCTACAAGGCTGAAGCCTTGAGCAAGCGTTACGGATTTCGCGCCCTGCAGCAACACAGTGTCGTTGGAGCTAACAAAACTACAATCAGGCCCAAACGTCCAACCCACAGCAGCCTGAACATTCACAGCGCCCGATACCATGCACCAGTAATCCGCACTGGAGGTGTCAACACCGTCTTGCGCGCGTACGTCGACAGAGCAGCGCTCTATATTGAAGCTTGCAGAAGACGACGTCCCTATGATGCCCGTGGCACTCTTCGCACACTTCATAGTGCTCACTGCGATGTCCAGACTGCCTGCAGCATCACCCTTGAGCGTAGCGGGCTGTTTGCAGCTCACACCTGTTGCAGCGCCCTTCACGGTCTGCACACAGACCTTGCCACCGGTAACGCTCAGGCTGCCTTGGTTAGCCTGATCCAAAACGCCATAGCATGCCGTAGAAGCAGCACTGGTCCAAATGTCAAAGCTGCAGCCGGAAAGGCTTATCTCGCCAGATGCAGAGCCCGCGACATCCAAGCCAACGGAATCCGCAGTCTGCGACGATGCTTCCAAAGAGCAACCGTCAAGCTCCAAGCCGCCGTCGCCAGAAACCTGCACCGCATAGCTTGCCGTAGCGATGGAGCGGCACGACACGCTCACTCCGTTCAAGCTCAGCTGGCCGGTACCACTTTGAGCAACAGCGCTCGATGCGCCGTTATGTGCGACGATGCCGCCTTGACCCGTGCTGTCCACCACCTTGAGATCCGTGGCATCTGCATGCACGAGCGAGGTGATTGTATGGCCCGCCAGGTCGAATGTGACATTTTTCGTAGCGGTAGCCGTATCAAAGGCAACGCGCCCGTCATCGGCTGTCAAGGTTATGGTGTCGCCGTCTTTTGCATAGCGCGCAGCGGCAGTGGCAGTCGAGTACCTTTTTTCGGACCCGCCGGCAGAGACAAGCGTTGCACGCGCTTGGTCTTCATCGGTGACAAACGCTACCTTGCCGCCAGAAAGCCCTGCCTTGGTGGGCACCTGGCTTGCAAGCGGGTTAGCAAAACACGCAAATGCACCGGCGCGCTGCGCTTTAGTCGCGCTTGAGTCGAACTTGGCGATGAGCGTGCCTTCGAGGTTCTCGGCGTTTTGATCGCCGATAACAACCCCGATATCGCTTCCCCCAAAGCCCTTCATGATCTTGAAGCCACCTGAGATACTGCTATAGAGCGCTGCACTGACGGCTGGCTTGGCGATGTCTGCAATCTCAAGCTTGAGCTTGCCAGCAAGCTTCACGCCCCCAGCAGCAGTGCTGCATGCGCCAAAAGCCTTGGCTTGCGCACTCAAATTAAAGCTCGTGGTTCCTTGCAAGGTAATGTTAGAGCCGCTAACACCAAAAACGCTCGCGTGCGGAGCCGCGCAGGAGACATCGCAACCAGCAAGCACAACGGGAGACGTCGTCTGCGACCTGAGCCCATAAGTGTTCAAACCGCCGCCCCAATAGGAATCACCCGAACCGGTTGTAACCATGCTCGTCGAAGTGGCGTTAATCTTGGAATTGGCTATGCGTACGCGCTTGGTTGCCGTACCGCCTGTGACATAAACAGCCATGGGAACGTCATCGGCTTTGATGCCGCTCATGTCATACATACCTGTTAAATCTACAGAGATCTCGCAGCCAGTAGCATTCAGGCTGCCGCTGCGAACCTCCAACGCACGGACAGACGCTGTGGTAAAGCTCGGGAAGCGAGCATCCATAACACAGCGCAGATTGAGCTTGCTCAGCACCACCTTGGTCGCTTCTCCGCGCAAGACCAACCCGGTGAAAGTTACGCTGTTACTGCACACCACGGTGCCATTTTTTATCGTGACCTTCTTTGCCGCGGCAACACACAGATTCACGCCGGGTATGTAATCCAGCACAGACTTAATCGTATGGCCACGCAAGTCAATCGTGACCTCTTTGCCTGGTGCATTGACCTCGAGTGCGCCGCTCTCCTCAAGATCGAGGTCATCGCTTAGGTAGTAGGTACCACCCTTGGTGATGTCAAGCTTACTGCCCTTATCCTTCCAGATTTTGTTAAGGCTCTTGCCCTTGACAGCCGTAGCGCTGGCAGTCTTTGATGAGCCGCTCTTCTTAGACATAAGCTGCATCCCAGCCGTGGCTTCTTGCCCACTGGAGTCTGTATCAAGCGTCTGATAGACAAGCTTCCTGCCAATTGCTATGCAACTCGCCTCCCCTGTAGGGTCGCAAAGCACTTTAGCGAGCTTTTGTGCTTGGCTCTTGCTTGAAGCACGAGCCAAAACGGAGCCGTCTTGCGCTCCCATCTGGTAAATGCTCAGCTGCTTGTCTGCGCAGTCAAAGCCCTTGGCAAAGAGAAGCGAACCTTGGCCAAACGAGAACAAATCGCAGCTGCCTGCATCCGACGCAAGCGTGCTGTCAAAGCTGTCTGCGAGCTTGAAGCCGATGCCGTCCGAGACAAGCGCACATGCCGGGCCGCATAGCGCGGCGGCGACTTGATTACTGTCACAAGCAGTTATCCATTTAAAGTCGTCCGAGCTATCTTTGCCCGCAAGCTCTGAACTTGGCAGCGCCACCTTGAAGCTGCATCCATCCACCATAACGCGTCTTGCAGTAACCCCGCTTTGCGCAGCACTGCCCTCCCCCGCCTTAGAAGCGTCTTTGTTTTTTGCGTTTTGAGAGACAGGCACCTCCTGTGCGCAGATGCCATAAGCACAAACCTTGGAGGCCGCGTTGGAGCCTGCATCGTCGGCAAGCGAACATACAGCACACCTTAGCTCCACATCGCAGATTTGTACCTTGCCGCCGGCAGCTCCTTGTTGCTTCTTCACCTTAATGCAGCTAACACTCGAGCTGGCCTTCTGAGCAAGCAGGGTAACGGACGCCTTTGCATCCTTGCTCGAGCTTCCCGAGCCAAACAGTTTCTCTATGAGCCCCGGCTCGCAGTTTGTCTTGCTGTCGCAGACAACCACGTCGCCTTCGCCGTCGATAACGATGGCGGCCTCGCTTACTTGGGCATTAACCGTAACGTCAAAACCTGCTAAGTCGATAGTGACCTTGCTATCTGCCGGAGCGCTCACAACAAGCGGCGCCTTTACGTCGAGGTCACTTTGAAGCCTGTAGACTCCTCCTTGCGTGATGCTCACCACGTCCTGATTGCAGGTCCAAATCTCATTAAGGTTTTGAGCCTCCTGCTGCACTGCGGCCTCTTCTTGCTGCTGGCTTTCACACGCCTGCTGTGCGCTGTCATCTGCATACGCGGCAGCAGGGATAACGCCGCATGCAAAACTAGGCGATGCACAGGCAAGAGACAATACTACGCAGACACCGTGCTTTGCTAGACTCTTTAGCCAGCCAGTATTTCTATAGCCTTGGGTATATCTAGATCCCAAGTCCCGAACATCGCAGCTCCTATGTAAATGCGCTGACATCTCAAGCCTCCTTGCTGGCTATTCGTCGTCTGATGAAGCGCCTCTGGGGCACTTTGCTTGGGCGATACCTTGTTTTCCGTAACCGCTAATGGCATCTGTGTAATCCTTGCAGCGGTAAAAGGTCTCGTAAAACGAGCTCACATATGTGCTGGCGTTGGTAAGGTCTTTGTCTCCGCGGAACAAGTCATATGCCCATGCGCACGTTAGATAACTTTCCACCGTGCCGTCAGCCCAGTTACCTGCAACGCCCTTGGGCATGGTGTAGACGTAATATCTCTGGCCCACGTTGTAATAGCCTTTTTCCTTCTTGGCAGATGCCAGCACCTTCTTGGCAATCTTAGAGTCGCGCACAATGATGCCAGGGTAGCTATCGTCTCCTACCGTAATCCAATCATTAGCGGCACCGGTGGGCGTATACCAAAGGGAACTGGGCGCGCTGCGCTTAACCACGATACGATCAAGCTCAGTGATGTTATCTGAGGCCCCAGCTACGACAGCATAAGGACGACTATACCCAAGGGAATCCGAGTACAACACAGGCTTGGCTCCCTCTAGGGCATTATCCTGCACACCGGAGCATTGCAGGTAGTAATCCAACAGCAAGAAATTTTTAGAAGTTGCCGTTGCAGAAAGTCCCAAGCCTTCCGAGCAATCGAGCTTGTCCGATGTACTACTCAGATAGTCCATCTTGGCGCCGCCAAAAGAGCGGCTCGAGCTCACAGTTTTTCTCTTGAGAGACAGCCATGAGTCTATAAACGAGGTAGTGAGACGCGTCGTGGAAAGTTTAGTCGTGCTCTTGCCGTCTTTATCCGTGCCTTGGTAAATGAACCCGAACGTAGATCCGCTGTAAACCTTGTATGTGTAGCCGCCGTTTGCCTTGACGCAGGTGTTTATGGTGGTCTTATGCATGGATTTGTAGGTGTCTGCCATTGCTGAGGCATCGTATTGCACCGTAGTGCCGGCATCTTTGAGCAGCTCTCCTACAATCTCTACCGCAGATGTGATGTTGGAGTCAGGCGTATCTACCGTACCCAGCTTAGGCATGGTGACAATGTTGACACCGCTCTTTTTGAGCTTGGCAAGATCTTGTTTGCTCAAGCCGCTTTTAGCCGTGCTTTGCACAAGCAGGCAGTCTGGCTTAAGCTTGAGCAGCTTGTCTACGCTGCCACTCCCCTTCTTGGTGCCGTCTCCGTTCCAAGCCACACTCACAGAGCCCAGCCCCTCGCCCTTGAAAGCGCCACTCTTCTTTACTTGGGACAACCACTCTTCATCTGCTGCCACAAGTGCACCTTTGCCGGCGAGCATCTGTGTGATGAGTGCGTACTGTCCGGTCGCAGCCACGGTGTGCACGTTTTGTGGCAAAGCAGTGGATTTACCGCTTGCGTCGTAGGTCTCGCCCTGGCCGCCGCTGCCTGCGTTTGCCTCTTTATCCTTATCGTTTTTGTTATTGTCGTCATCGTCTTGCGATGCCGACTCGTTGCCATCCTGCCCGCTCAAGGCCTTCTCTGAACCATCACCGGCCTCATCGCCGGTAGTAGCCTTTTTGTTGTTGGAGCTCTTTTTGTGCTCCTGTTTTTGGGTCTGTTGCTGGCTCTGCTGGTTTTCATCAAAATTGCGCTTAGCCTTCTTAGTCTTATCAGACTTATCGTTAGAGTCGATATTGCTCACACGATTCTTATCCACTGGAGCACCCAAGACCTCCTTTTGGATGGGCTCAGCCGAAGGATCAATCTGTCCATTCTCCTGATCGTGCACAAGCTCGGTGAGAATAAGCGATTTCTTACAACCAACAAGTCCCATGCAAAGACCGCTGGCTAAACAGACAAGCAAAATCAAACGCATGGCTGTATTCAGCATGCGCTTGATTCCAACCTGTCTATGCGAGAGGAATTCTAACAACGTCTGTCATGTCCAAACATAAAGGCAGGGTGGGAGGCGTTGAGTGGCGCCTCCCACCCCTAAAAGAGAGGAGAGTCGATATGTCTTACTTAACCTTGACAGTGATCTTCTTGTTTACCTTCTTAGCAGCGTACTTGGGGTACTTGACCGTAGTTGCCTTGGCTGCAACCTTAACAGTTGCCTTGTAGGTGCCCTTCTTGGTGCCCTTCTTGACAGTCACCTTGCCGTTCTTTGCAACGGAGATAGCCTTATCACCAGACACCTTGGAGGTGGTCACCGTGCCCTGAGCGCTAGCACCCATGGAGAAGCTCTGAGCAGCCTTCTTGACAGTCTTGTACTTAAAGGTGGCAGTGGTCTTCTTGACCTTGATGGACTGCTTGAGGTTGGTCTGAGCCTTCTTGAGGTTCTTAGCCCAGGCGTTGGAGTAATTCGCGGTGGGCTTGAGGGTGTTGAAGGTAGTGGGTGCAGGGACATTGTCGCCCAGCTTTGCGAGGTACTTCATGCCCTCGACCAAAGTCGCCTCAACATTACCCACATTGTAAGATGCGATGTCCTTGGCGCTCCACTGAGTAGCCTCGCCGCCCTTTGCGTTCCAGTTGCGGATACCGTCGTAGGCCTTGTCGGCATATTCACCAAGCTTGCTGGTCTTGATGTGGTAGATCTGCTCGGAAGCAAAGGCCATCATATCGGACTGGCTGATGTACTCGGGGTAGAGACAGCCCATGATGCGGCAGAAGTTGTTGAAGTTCTCAGGTGAGCGAGTATTGAGCAGGTAGGTGGTTGCCAAGTAGGCAGTGTCCTGCCAATAAGCCTTGTCCTGAATCTCCTGCGGCAGGCTAGCCTTGACATCTTTGTATTCTGATCCTGTCAAAGATCCAACCATAACCAAATCGCACGTCTTGAGGTCATCCACAGTAGCGGTGCCGTCTTTGACGTTGTAGTACAGGTTATTAGCCACAGCAGCGGTCACCTGCAAGAAGGTGTTCTTGGTAGAGGCGTCTTGCTCTTCGTTGGACATCAGGGTGAAGGTGCCATCTTCGTTTACAGACTTAATCAGGCAGACGGTCTTCTTATCCTTCTTCTCTTTAGCAAGCTGCTTGAGCACGTAGCCCTGGGAACCGCGCATCACAGCCTCGAGGCGATTAGCGATGAGCTTGGCCTCACCGTAACGGAGCTTCTTACCGGTGTTCTTTGCTGCGGTATCCGCTGCGCTTGCCACGTTGTACCACTGGATGATGTGGTCGGTGAAGGTCTGCGCGTTGGCATAGACACCGATGGTGCGGTAATTAGGCTTGCCGTTTGCAGCGCCTGCTGCCAAAGCATACTTGTCAGTATTGTAGACGTTAGTAGAATCCTCGTCCTGGGAGCTGCTCAAAGAGCCAGTGGCTATGATGACATCGGGAAGCATGTTCCAAACCAAGTCATCGCGCGTAGAGGTGCCGTACGTGGACAGACCGGCGCTGTTAGGGCCGCCGCCGCCATGGTTATCGCCAGAGCGTGTATCGCCAACGACGACTTTCTTGGAGCTGCCCGTCTTATCGTAAAGATAGTTGTAGTAGTAAGGATTGGGCTGGGACTGGTACTCGTCAGAACCCCAGTTGTAGAAATGAGGGCAAACCCAAGTGAGCAGCTGGTCATTAGTCCAGCTCTCGTTGCGATCATTAGGCGCGCCGCCGTCTTCCACGCCGTTCATGCCCATAATCTCACCCGTTACGGTGTTGGGGCCGCAGCCACCTGCAAACGTGACGGTTCCTTCAGTGTCCATCGCCTTGGCCAGCGCAGTGCCAGCGCCCATGGTCATGATCAGACCGAGTGAGGCTAGGGTGCAAACCCCGCCCTTTACAAATTTCTTCATGCTTTACCCTTTCATATGCGCACGAAAGGAAGGGGCTTCTTCTAACCCCTCCCTTCTATCCTTTTGTAAGTTTATCCTCTTTGAAGTATAAATAAACATAGTCATTGGTAGGTTTTGTCCTCTAGGACGAATAAAGACGAAATGGGATGTAAAACCTTAACAAATGCTTAAGAAGCTCGGTTTTCGTCCCGTTTGGTCCCTCCCCTACTTACCTATTGTCTGCGGCCTTAGTCACAATCGTCGTCTTCTTCTTCATGTAACGAGCCATACGACAGATAAGCTTATAGTACACGTCAGACAGAGTGGCTCTGCCATAAAGGCGACTGTACATGAACCAGGTGAATACCACGCAGATGTTAAGACTTGCAACCGTCAAAGAGAGCGAACCTAAATGCAGCGAAACGTTTGAGGTCTGCCCTGTCATAATATTTACACCAGCAAAGATATTCAATAGACATAACGCACACCGCCACAAGAATACCTTTAAATAGATTGCTCTATCTGACCTGTTCCCATTATTCTTCCTGAAATACTGTTGATTGTTAGTTGGGTGCAACGGTTGCACCCGCAGCTGATTCTTGAAGATTAAGTTAATAGCTTTATAGAATGGCTGATTGAAACAGTCCGGAACAAAAATTGCTATGGTTTTCTGGCGCGATCCTAATTCCGTGTTGAATGACTGTCGCGCATTTATCGCCTAATGCAACCTGGCCTCGAATCATGACGAACCTAAAGTTTCTTTATTCGGGTGCAATCATTGCACCCGATACGTTTACATCAGCATACTTAAATCAGGAGC